>WFYF01000198.1 GCA_015490255.1 Caldifarciminota bacterium | reverse complement strand
CCCCATACAGGGCCAGCACCTTGAGATAGAGGATGAACAGGAAGGGGCTGGACAGTCCTCCGGAAAGGGCAAAAAGCGAAACCAGCAGGGCCCCATCCATCCAGAACCCCAGAAGGTCCACCCAGGGCGGTTCCGTGAAGTGGACGAGAACCCATCCCCACAGCAGGGTGGTCAGGCACCAGAGCAGGATGGGCATGCGGGGAAACGGATGACCCAGCAGCCAGACCACCAGCACGCCCACTCCCCCCGCCATCCACGCGTATCCGGCCCACACACGGGCTGCCCGGTCGGACGAACGGATCGGCAGGAGCGACATCTTTCTCAAAGTATACGCGCTGCCCGGGGGCCGTGCAAGACCGCGTCGTGATCCGTTGACCCACCCCGGACCGGCGCCTATAATATGCAGGACAAACCGGAGACCGGCCGTGATCGGTCCGCTGCTTCTGGCAACCGCCTGGAGCGATTCCCTTCCCTGCCAGGTGGATACTTTCTGGGTCCACAAGGTGAGCGGCGAAAAGGTGTGGCAGGGTTATGTTACGGGAGACATCCTCTGGCTGAGTTCCAGCATGGGGACCGCCCTCTATCGTCCCGAGCGGGGACCGGAACCCCGCACCATCCTGGCCGGCTGGTGGACACCCACCGTCGGCGGTATGGTGGAACGAGACGTCTTCCCCCCGGTGGTGTTCCGGTTTTCTGCCATCCGGCAGCCCGCCCTCCACGTGGCCCGGGTGGACCCCCCTTCCGGCCTGGTGGAAGAGGAGGTGGTGATCCCCGGTATTCCCATCCTCCAGTCCCTGCGGGTCTCACCCCTTCTGGACAACCGGTTTTTCCTGGTCCACCGCACCGCCCCGCCCGGAGAGCCCTTCCGCACCCGGTTGTTTCTCTTCTCCCTCCACCCGCTGGCCCTGCTGGACACCCTGACCGTCGGGATGGCCTCCCCCTACTGGAACAGTCTCGCTTCCACGATGGCGTGGCCGGAAGAAGCCTTCTGGTCCCTCGTTCCCATCGTACCCCTCAACCGGGGCATCTCCGCCCGGGGAAGCCGGGACGATCTGGGTGCGGTGGTTCTCCTGTCCACATCCGGTCGGGTGCTCCGCACCCGAAACCTTCCCTGGCCCCTTTTTGCCCTCCCGACTTTCTCCTGCCATCGTCAGAAACCCGTATGCATCCTCAACGCGCAGCCCACCAATCACACACCTCCGGGGGTGTCAGGCCGGGCATGGTGGCTGCGCTTCCCGGACCTCCAGGTTCTCCGGGAAGAGGTTCTGCCCCCCCGCACCCTGGTGATCCCCTTCCAGGAAGGGGAGCTCTGGCTCAACTGGGACCGGCCGGAAGGGCGATGGCGATCCCCCGAGGGCAGGGAGGACGTTTTCTCCCTGCCCCGCTGGCTGGTGGATGTCTTGCTCCGATTCCAGGGAACCACACGGGATGGTCTGTGGTTTCAGTTCCGGGAGCCGATCGGCACCTCTCGGGACCCCAGAGATATCGGAAAACTGCCAAAACTCTGGGGCCTTTTCTTTCTGAGCCCCCGGGGGATGTTCCACCTTCAGATACGGGGATCAGGGGCCACCGGGATCACCATTCCGGATGACCGGGGCATATGGTGGCCGATTCTGGAAACACTGGACCGGGTGGGCATCCTCCGCATCCGGTGTCCCCGCCCCTGACGTCCCACGATGGGACGGCTCCCGGCGCGGCTGGATCCGGAAAAATGCCCGAGAACGCCGGGCAATCTTGAGAGAACGCGGATCCGGCGTCCGTCCTTGAAGCGTTCCTGATCACCGGCTATAATTGCGTTGCAGCAGCCGGCAAACTTTCCCACAACAGGAAATCGCGGTGATTTTCCTGCTGGCGAATGCCCTGGCCTGGTTTGACGGACACGGGGTGCCGCTGCCTCTGCGGGTGATTCACGTGCACCCGCTGGATCAGGAGGTGCTCCTCGTGCGGGACGACGCCCTCCTGTGGGGGCGGGTGGGTGCAGACAGCTTCTATGTCCGGGAAGTGCACCCCCTTCCCTTCCGGGTGGTTCAGGCCCTGTCTCTCGGGGACACCCTGGTGCTCCGCACCCCCCGGGGGGTGGTCTTCTGGTCCCTCCCGAAAGGGGCGATGGAAGAAGTGTTTTCGGGCGAAACAGACACGATGGTTCAGGCGCTGGAATCGGTG
>WFYF01000197.1 GCA_015490255.1 Caldifarciminota bacterium | reverse complement strand
GGCTTTTTCCACCACGGCCCGGGCCAGGGGATGGGTGGAGGCCTGTTCCAGCGCCGCGGCCATCCGGAGGGTATCGGGATCAGAAAAGCGCATCACAACGGGTTTTCCCAGGGTGAGGGTTCCGGTTTTGTCCAGCAACACGGTATCAATCCGGTGGGCCACTTCCAGAACTTCTCCGCCCCGGAAAAGGATGCCCAGCTGTGCCGCTCGCCCCATCCCCGTGGTAACCGCGGCGGGTGTGGCCAGGCCCAGCGCACAGGGACAGGCCACCACCACCACGGCGATGAAGGTCAGGAACGCCACGAAGAAAGAGCCTGTGCGGAGATACCAGAACAGTGCCGAGAGCAGGGCGATGCCCAGAACCACCGGGATGAACCAGGTCACCAGCCGATCCGCCAGTCGCTCCACAGCGGGGCGGGAGGCCAGAGCTTCCCGAACCGCCTGGACCATCTGATCCAGCACGGTTTCCCCCGCGGCCCGTTCCACCCGGATGTGCAGCAATCCACTCGTGTTCAGGCTTCCTCCCACCACCCGGTCTCCGGGTTCTTTGGGAACGGGGAGGGATTCTCCGGTGAGCATGCTTTCGTCCACGGCGGCTTCCCCCTCCACCACCACCCCGTCCAGCGGGATCTGCTCCCCCGCCCGGACCTCCAGAATCTCACCGGGACGGACCTCTTCCACGAGCACCTCCACCGGTGTTCCATCCCGAAGAACCCGGGCGCGGGGGGGACGGAGGTGCAGCAGCTGACGAATGGCTTCGCCGGTGCGTTTTCGGGCCCGGGCTTCCAGAAACCGTCCCAGATTCAGAAAGGCCGCGAGAAACACCGCCGACTCAAAGAGAACATAGGTTGAAGGAACCATGTTCAGCAGGGCCAGAAGGCTGGCCACCGTGGCGGCCGAGATCCCCAGGGCATACATCACGTCCATGGTGAGGGAGCGGTGTCGCAGGGCCCCCCAGGCTTTCACGAAAATGGGGCCCGCCACATAGCCCAGGGTGGGCAGAGCCAGCAGGGCCTGCACCCAGAGGGGAAGGTCTGCGTGCATGCCGGCAAACAGAAGCCCTCCCACCACAAATCCCACCAGCGTGCGCAGCCAGAGGGGACGGGTTTCATCGCTTTCGTCAGCCTCTCCAGCAAGCCCCTCAAAGCGATAGCCCACGTCTTCCACAGCCTTCCGCAGGTCCTCCAGACGGACCTTTTCCGGATCCAGGAGGACGGTGGCGGTTTCGGTGGCCAGGTTCACCCGGGCTTCTGCCACTCCATCCACGGAGAGGAGGGCGTTTTGCACGGCGCGCACACAGGCGGCGCAGGTCATGCCACCGACCCGGATTTCCACGGTTTTGCGGGGAATTTCCACGCCATACCCCACCTCCTCCACCGCCCGGGCCAGTGTTTCTGGACGGACCTTTTCCGGATCCAGGACAACGGTGGCGGTTTCGGTGGCCAGATTCACCCGGACATCCTTCACCCCCTCCACAGACCTGAGCACGTTTTCCACGGTACGCACGCACGATGCGCACGTCATGCCCCGGACGCGGAACTCCTGCACCTTCATGTCACTTGAGGAACCGGTTCAGGGTTTGCATGAGCTCTTCAATGCGCCGATCCCGTTCCTCGGGATCCCCTTCCTCCAGAGCATGCACCAGGTGTTCCCGGATATGGGCGTCCAGGATCACGAGGGCCAGACTTTCCAGCGCCCGTCGCACCGCGGTGATCTGCTGGAGCACCTCAATGCAATAGCGCTCCTCCTCAATCATCTTCCGGATCCCCGCCACCTGTCCTTCAATCCGCCGAATTCGGGGCAGGGATCGTTCTTTCGCCTCCGCTGCCAGTCGCATGGTCACCTCCCTTATTGTATACCGGTAAAGGGTATAGCATGATGAGGGAACCGTCAAGTGGCCGGATGGAATCGGTCTCCCGGCGGGCCGGTTCCGGGACCCATCCTTCCTCCTGCCCACGGACCCCGCACAATTTGAAGGTTCTCTGCAAAATCCTTACACTATGGTCCCCCCTTTTCCGGTGATGGCGTGTGCGGGAAGGCCCGAAAAGGGGGTGGCCAGAAACAAAGGTGTTTCGCGCTCAAGGAGGCCCGAATGCTCGGAGTTCTGGTGGTCCTTCCCGCACTTGGCGCCCTGATCCTGCCCCTTCTGCCCCGAAAAGGGCAGGTTCTCTGGTGGTTTTCCACCCTGTGGGCAGGGATGGTGTTCCTCCTGTCTCTCCGGTTGCTCACCGCCCCACCGGAGACCTTTGCCTTCCGTCTGAACCTCCCCTGGATCCCCCAGCTCGGTGCGTCTTTCCATCTGGCCACGGACGGTCTGTCC
>WFYF01000196.1 GCA_015490255.1 Caldifarciminota bacterium | reverse complement strand
TGGGTGGGCGGGGTGATCGCCAACGCCCTACCCGTTCGCACCCTGTCCCGGCTCTTCGCCCTCTTCCTGCTGTTTGTGGCTGTGCGGATGCTGGTCCGGTGATCCCCCACCCGCCAGGAAATACAGACCCAGCAGGATGATCAGGACGGGCCAGACCAGGTCAAAATCCACCCAGATCAGGCCCAGATTCTGGAGCAGAAAAACCGTCCCCAGCACCACCAGCACCAGACCGACAAACCGGCGCCCCGATGAGGACGCGCCCATGGTTGCCGCCTCCCCCTCCGATGCGGCTTCTTCCGGCATGATCCACCAGAGCACAGGATAGAGGATCAGGCTCAGGCCGTTGGCAAAGACGAGGAGCACAAAAGCCAGCCGGACCCACACGGGGTCCACCCCGAAATATTCCGCCAGGCCTCCGCACACCCCGGCGATCATCCGGTTGTGCCGGCTCCGGCGAAGGCTTTTCCGGGCTGGCGTTTCCTGCAGACCCATCCCCTGAAGGATACAGCCTGACGGAAGTCCCGTCCACCTCTATTTCCCGATGCAGAAGTGGGAGAATATCTCGTCCAGAACCGCTTCAGAAAGATCTTCAATCCCCAGAAGTTCTTCCATCTCTCGGACCGCCTCCCGCACCACCAGGGCCACCACCTCCAGGGGCTGACCGGCCGCCAGGCGCCCATGCGCCTCCTGAAGACGGGTGCGGGCGGCCCGAAAACGGAGAAGGTCCCGCTCCGAAAGCACCCGCTTCGGGGGCTGTATCAGCAGGACTTCCCGCAGGGTGCGGGCGAGGTCTTCCAGACCCGTGCCTTCCCGGGCCGACAGTGACACCACCGGGACAGCACCGGGGACAGAGGCAGGAGGATCGTATTGATCGGTTTTGTTCCAGATCCAGACCACCGGCCCCCGGAAATTCCAGGTGCGGAACACCTCCCAGGCTTCCTCATGGGGCGTGTCCGGGGAGGCGACAAAAAGCACCAGATCCGCTTCATCCAGATGGGCCTGGACCCGCCGGATGCCCTCCGCCTCCACCGGATCTGGAGTGGCCCGCAACCCCGCCGTATCCAGAAAGGTGAGGGGGATCCCCTCAAAGATCACCCGCTCCCGCAGGATGTCCCGCGTGGTGCCCGGGATTTCCGTCACGATGGCCCGTTCTTCCCCGATGATGGCGTTGAACAGGGTGGATTTCCCGGCGTTGGGCGGCCCCACCAGGATCACCTGGTGGCTCTCCACCCACCGACGTCCCCGTTCCCCCTCTTCCAGCACCCTTTCCACCTCCCGGAGGGCGTGTTCCAGGCGCTCGTGAAAAACTTCCGGTTCCACTGCAGGCACGTCGTCGGGAAAGTCAATCTGGGCTTCCATTTCCATGAGCAACCCCAGAAGTGCTTCCCGAATGGCTGCATATTCCCGGGAATCCTCCCCGGAAAGACGACGCAGAGCCAGCCGGGCCCCTTCCTCGCTTCCAGAAACCACCAGCTCGTGCACCGCCTGGGCCTGCACCGGATCCATTTTCCCGTGCAGAACTGCACGGAGGGTGAATTCCCCCGGCCGGGCCTCCCGGAACCCCGCCTCCAGGAGAGCGTGAAGCACCCGCCGGGGCACCGTCCATCCCCCGTGCGTGAAAATCTCCACCATGTCCTCTCCGGTGTAGCTGGCCGGGGCGGCAAACCGGACCGCCATGACCTGATCCAGGACCTCACCCCGGAAAACCATTTCCCGGAGCATCATCCTGCGGGGCTGCCAGGCCGGCAGGGGAGGGTCCCCGGGAAACAGCGGGGCCAGAAGGTCCACCACCCCCGATCCGGACGTGCGGATCACCGCCAGAGCACCCACGCCCGGCGGCGTGGCCAGGGCCACGATGGGATCTCCGTGAGAGGGACTGCGCGGCATGGGGATATTGTACGGTTTTTCCCGCGGACCTTGACACACCGCACCCCGAGACGTATGCTTGATCCGGGCAGGGGTTGCCCGCAAAAACCAAGGAGGGGATCATGAAGTGGATCCTGATATTCCTTACCGTCGGCATGCTCCGGGCGGGGGGCGATGAGCCCTACTGGCAACCTTACGATTTCAAGGGCACGGAGCGCTTTGAATTCACCATCTCCCAGGAAGAGGGCGGAAAGACCACCGAAGGGCGTTATGTCCTGGATCTCTCCCGGGACGGCGACCAGTACGTGCTGACCGTTGAAGGGAAGTTCGCCGGCAACGAAGGGAAGTCCACCGTCCGGGTGAATTCGGCCGAGGAGATCCAGGGCCAGCTCATGGCCCAGATGTTCTTCAATCCCTGGCTTGCGCCCATTTCCCTCACCCTCTTCGCCCAGAGTTTCGCCATGCTTCCCTTCATGGGGATGGGGAGCGAGCCGGGCTCCCGGATGAGCCGGAAGAGCGAGGACGGCGAAACCGTGGAGCTCCGGGTGGAAACCTGCACTTTCCAGGGGAGGGAAGGGCGCAAATTTGTGAGCAAGGTCAACGGCGAGGTGAACTATGCTTCCTGCGTGGTGAAGGGGATCGCCCTCCCGGTGGAGATTTTCATGGCGGACGACGAGGACGGGACCACCTATGCCGCGAAACTTGTGAAATACAGCGAATAGCCGAATGCTCACCCCGCGCGGTTTTCCTGAGAAAACCGCGCGGGAACCCCGAAAACGCACCCTGGAAATCCGTACGGGGATCCTGGAAATTCGCCCCAAAAATCCCATGGGTCTTTCAAGACGGGGTGTATAGCGGGGATCCCCACGAAATTCCTTCAAGGAATTTCGTGGGGTGTCCTCCCCCCTTGATGGAACGGCTGTCCTTTTGTACAATCAACCCGGCGGAAGGTTGCAAACAGGAGGTGGACCATGCGGATGGCCCTCGGCCTGCTTCTGGTGGTGGGAGGTGTGCTGCATGGTGGTGCAACGAAATCCTGGAAACCCTATCAGTTCAAGGGCAACGAAACGTTTGTCTATGTCCTCAAGCAGGTGAAGAACGGAGAGGAGAAGACCGGACGGTATGTGATTGACCTTTCCAGAGAGGGGGACCGGGCGGTGATGAAGCTGGAAGGCAAGCTGGAGGACCTTGAAGGTTCCACCACCCTGAAGTTCAAATCGGGAAGCGAGATCCAGGGCCAGCTCATGGCCCAGATGTTCTTCAACCCCTGGCTGGCCCCCCTCTCCCTCACCCTTTTCGCCCAGGGCATGATGACCGCCATGATGACCGCCATGACGGCTGGTGCGGAGGAGGCGGAGCAGAAGTTCAAGTCCGAGCAAGGGACGACGGAATACATCGTTGAGGACTGCGAGTTTCAGGGAGAGAAGGGCAGGCGGTATGTGGTCAAAAAGAACGGCGAGGTGACCTATGCGTCCTGTGTGATTCCCGATATCGCCCTTCCTGTCTATATCAAAACCGTGAGCGATGATGGGGACGTGTATGAGGTCAGGCTGGAAGAATATAAGGAAAAACAGTGAACCGGGCCCGTAGCTCAATGGCAGAGCGGCGGACTCATAATCCGCGGGTTGGGGGTTCGAGTCCCTCCGGGCGCGGTATGATATAAACGGTCTGGTGAGGAATAAACTTCTGCCCTTTCCACTCACGGATATACGAACCCCCCAAAGCCGGCAGGCTCACACCACTTCGAGCGTCAGCGAGCCGTATAT
>WFYF01000195.1 GCA_015490255.1 Caldifarciminota bacterium | reverse complement strand
TGCCCTATGAACTGAAAGACGACCACACCCTGCTCTATGGCGAGGTACTGTGGGGCCGGTTCCACCGGAGCCTCCAGCTTCCGGCGCCGGTGAACTGGGACAAGGTGAAGGCGGAATATCGCAACGGACTGCTGCACATCCACCTGCCCAAGGCCGAGGAGGTCCGCACCCGGGAGATCCGGATTGAGGTGAAGTGAAGAAAGTCCCGGAAGGGAATGGCGGGCGGGGCCTGTGGCCCCGCCCGCGTTTTTTTGGCAGTTCGTCTGGGATCCCTTACCCTTTTCCTCAAAAACCAAACAAGGAGTGGGGACATGGAATTTCCGGAAACCGTCTTCCGCAAATACGACATCCGCGGCATCGCCGGCGAGGAGATCACAGAAGACTTCGCCCACACCCTGGGGCTGGCCTTCGCCCAGTATGTCCGGCCCCGGAACGTGGAACGGGTGGCGGTTGGGGGGGATGTGCGCACCCACACCCCTCCCCTCAAAGAGGCTCTGATCCAGGGGCTTCTGGAAGGAGGCCTCAACGTGGTGGATCTGGGCACGGTGCCCACACCGGTGGTATATTTCAGCCTGTTCCGGGGTGGGGTCCAGGCCAGCATCCAGGTCACCGCAAGCCACAACCCCGCACCCTACAACGGTTTCAAGATGAATCTGGGACCGAAAAGCATTTTCGGCGAGGCCATTCAGGAACTCCGCCGGATCATGGAGGAAGGGCCGCAGAAGGCCCCGAACCGGGGCACCCGGACCCTCCACGATATCGTCCCTCTCTATGTGGAAGACCTCACCCGGCGGGTGGAAATCACCCGGGACCTGCACCTGGTGCTGGATGCCGGAAACGGTGCCACCGGCCCGGTGATGACCCGTCTGCTGGAGCGGTTCCCTTCAGTCCGGGTGGAGGGGCTGTATCTGGAACCCGACGGCACCTTCCCCAACCATCTTCCGGATCCCACCGTGGTGAAATACATGAAGGACGCCATTGAGCGGGTGAAGTCCACGGGAGCGGACCTGGCCGTGGGACTGGACGGAGACGGCGACCGGATCGGGGCGGTCACCCACGAAGGGAAGCTCCTGTTCGGAGATCAGCTCCTGGGGATTTTCGCAAAGGACGTGCTTTCTCGCCATCCCGGTGCCCCCATCATCTTTGACGTGAAGTGCTCCCAGGGTCTGGTGGAAGCCATTGAGCGTTGGGGAGGCAGGCCCGTCATGTGGAAAACCGGTCACGCCCTGCTGAAAGCCAAACTCGCGGAAACCCCGGAAGCCCCCCTGGCCGGCGAAATGTCCGGTCACATCTTCTTCCGGGAAAACTTTTACGGCTTTGACGACGCCCTCTATGCTACCCTTCGCCTTCTGGAAATCCTTTCCCGCACCGGAAAGAGCCTGAAGGAACTGGCCGAAGAAATCCCCACCTACCATGCCACACCGGAAATCCGGG
The DNA here is from genome assembly GCA_015490255.1 of Caldifarciminota bacterium. Classification (GTDB taxonomy): domain Bacteria; phylum Hydrothermota; class Hydrothermia; order S141-80; family S141-80; genus S141-80. The sequence continues at coordinate 1,608 of WFYF01000195.1, read as the reverse complement.
TGGGGTGTCCGGACGAGAAGAAGTTTGCGGTGGTCGCGGATCTGGTGGCCCGGGTGAAACGGGAGGGCTACCGGGTGATTGACATTGACGGAGCGCGGGTGCAGTTTGATGACGGGTTTGTGCTGGTCCGGGCGTCCAACACCCAGCCCGTGCTGGTGGTGCGGGCCGAAGCCCGGACCCCTGAGCGACTGGAAGAACTCAAAGAACTGCTTCGCGCCTGGCTTTCCGCCTATCCGGAGGTGGATCTCTCTGCGCTGGAGGAAGCCTGATGGCCCGGCGAATGCGCATCGGTGTGCTCACCTCCGGCGGGGACGCCCCCGGGATGAACGCGGCCATACGGGCCGTGGTCCGGACCGCTCTGGAGGAGCAATTCAAGGTGTTCGGGTTCTACGGGGGGTTTGAGGGGCTGGTCCACAGCAACTTCAAGGAACTGGACTATGAGGATGTGGGTGGGATTCTGCAGCGAGGAGGGACGGTGCTCTATACGTCCCGTTTTCCCCAGTTCCGGGAGGAGGCCGTCCGCCGTCAGGCCCTGGACGTGCTGGAGGACCTCCAGCTTGACGGTCTGGTGGTGATCGGGGGTGAAGGCTCCATGAAGGGAGCCCACGCCCTGTCCCGGATGGGGGTGCCGGTGGTGGGCATTCCGGCGAGCATTGACAACGACGTGTGGGGCACGGACGACACCATCGGTGCGGACACGGCGCTGAACACCATTGTCCGGGCCATTGACCGGATCAAGGACACCGCAAGTTCTCACCACCGGGCTTTTGTGGTGGAGGTGATGGGGAACCGTTCGGGGTATCTCGCTCTGGTGGCCGCCATCGCTTCGGGAGCCGAGGCCGCGGTGATCCCGGAAGCACCGGTGGACTTTCAGGTCCTGGCCCGGGAGCTCAACCGACGGGCCCGGGAGGGCCGGACCAACTCCATCGTGGTGGTCTCCGAGGCAGCGGCCACCGCCCAGGAGGTGATGGAGAAACTCCGGGAAAACGGGGTAGACTATGAGCTCCGGGCCACGGTCCTGGGCCACCTCCAGCGGGGCGGGAGTCCCACCTTCTATGACCGCATCATCGCAAGCCATTTCGGGATGCAGGCGGTGTTCGCCCTCCGGGACGGGCAGGCTGGCGTGATGATCGGCAAGCAGCATCTTTCGTATGTTCAGGTTCCCCTGGACGAGGTGACCTCCCGGCGCAAGACCATCCCGCAGGAGTATCTCGCTCTGGCCCACACCCTGATGTGGGAAGCATGAACCCGGAAAGATCGTTTCTGCGCGGCCTGCTTCTCCTGACCGGGCTGTTCGGGATCCCCGGTGGTGCTCTTCCTGCCCCGACCGGAAATGCCTCTGCAGGGGAACCCTTGCAACCGTACGTGGTCCCTGAGGGCAGCCGGGTCGCGTTTATCCAAAGTGACACGCTCCGGGTTGGTACGGTTGCGGGAGGACCGGTACAGGAAGCAGACGTTCTCTGCCTTGCCTATCGCCCCGCCCTCTCGCGTCAGCAAGCCTTTTCTCGCTGGTTTTTTCAGAACGCATTGCCCGGACTGGGCTGGCTGGGCCTGGGCTGGCTGACGCTGCAGAGCATAGAGGAGCTGCACCAGGAAACAGGAGATTTC
>WFYF01000194.1 GCA_015490255.1 Caldifarciminota bacterium | reverse complement strand
GGTGGGGGTGATGCACCGGGTGGTGGGGCAGCCGCTGTGTGCGGCCGCATCGGAGAAAGGGGCCCTGCTTGTGCTCACCACCGCCGGTCAGGTGGTTCGGGGAGTGTTGAAGGGTCCACATTTCTCATCTCCGCCGGAAGAAGGGGTTGCCTGGGTATCCTGACGAAGGAGGTCCTTCATGCCCTTTGTCCGTTTTGTGATTCGGCCCCATCGTACTGCACTTCTGGCAGGGGAAACCCGCCCCCAGAAGGTCTTTCTCATGCTCAAGTTTATCCTCCGTCGGGACCTGGCGGAGCATCGTCCGCCGGTGGCCTTTGTGTTCGTGATGGACACCAGCGATTCCATGCGCCAGCAGAACCGGATTGAAGAGGCCATACGCGCGCTGGAAGAGTTCCTGAATTATTCCGAACTCGCTCCCACCGACCGCATTGCCATCGTGAAGTTTGACGATCAGGCGGAGACCCTTCTCCCCATGACCCCGCTGTCCGAGCGGGGGGAGATTCTGGCGGTTCTGGATGCTCTCCGTTCTCTGGGAGGCGGTACCGAGATCGGTGAGGGGTTGCGCAAAGCCTATCAGGAGCTCCTTCCTCTTCCCGGGAACGTGCTCCGGAAAGTGTTTCTCCTCACCGACGGCTACACCTATGAAGAAGAGGAGGCGCTGAAAGCCGCAGAGGCCCTCTCGGAGATCCGGGTGCCCGTGGTGGCTCTGGGTCTGGGGACGGAATATCACGAAGACTTTCTGATGGAAATCGCGGACCGGACCCACGGCCGGGTGTATCACCTGGACGACGCCTTTCTCCTTCCCGCCATCTTTTATCAGGAAGTGGGGCTGGTGGTCCGGGAGGCGGTGACGGACGTGCAGATGGATCTCAAACTGGAGCCCCGGGTCACCCTGGACGCCATCACCAAGGTATATCCCAACATCCAGCCCATTCCCATCGCCAAACGTCCCTATCCCATGGGGAACCTGATCACGGGGGACTTCACGGTTTTTGTGCTGGAGCTCACCGTGAATCCGCCGTTTGAAGGGGAGCGGTTCCCTCTGGGCAATCTCCGGTTTTCCTATTATGTGCCCGCCTTTGACGAGCACGAGGAGATCGGAGGACAGCCCCTCACCCTTCCCGTGACCCGGGATGAGGAAATCGCGCGGGAGGTGGACGATGAGGTGCTGGGCTATGTGGAGCAGCGGAACATTGAGAACCTGATCCGACGGGCGCTCACCGAAGCCAAAACCGATCCCACGCGGGCCCAGCAGACCCTTCAGATGATCAAATCCATGACTCAGCGGATGGGGAATCCCAACGTCACGGCCATCCTGGATCGGGCCATTCAGGAACTCGCCACCACCCAGAGGCTTTCTCCGTCGGTGACCAAGACCCTGGTGGTGGGGACCCGGACCCAGACCCGACGGGTGGCCACCAAGGTGGTGGATCCCGAGCTGCTGGAGGAGCTGGAAGAACTTGAAGAGGAGGATTGATCCTCACGCGCCGGGGTGCGGTCACGGGCATGCTGACGGTGCGGTTGCGCCTTTCCCGTCCTGTTTCCCTGATCTTTGAGGGCACGCTGGAGGGGGGAACCGTTCACCTCGGTGTGGGACCCAACGGTGTGGGCAAAACGTCCTTCCTGCGGGCCCTGATGGGGCTTCTCCCCGCCGAGAAGGGGAGTGCGGTGCTGCTGAATGGGAAAAATCTCCTCCAGCTTGGGCCCCGGGATCGGGCGCTCCGGGTGGGACTTCTGCCTCAGGTGGAGGAAGGTGGGATGGACCTCACGGTGGAGGAGATGGTCCTGCTGGGACGGTATGCCCGCTGGTCCGGGAACCTGCCCCGCCCGGAAGACCGGGTCCGGGTGCAGGAGGTGCTTCGGGAAATGGGGCTGGAGTCTTTTCGCCACCGGAGGGTTTCCAGCCTTTCCGGAGGAGAGCGCCAGTGGGTTCGTCTGGCCCGTCTGGTGGCCCAGGACCCGCAGGTGGTGTTGCTGGACGAGCCCGATCAGCATCTTGACGACCGGCGCAGACAGGCCCTCCTTCATCTCATGGGACAATGGCGGGCGGAGGGCCGGGTGGTGTTCTGGGTGAGTCACAACCCGTGCGGGATGGAGCGTCATGCCGACAGACTCTGGCGGTTTGAGGGAGGCACCCTTGTCCCGGACGCGGACTTCCGAAGGGGATGAACCCCCGCTTGCCCGGTTTGCCCGGGAATTGCTGCGATGGAACGCCCGGGTGAACCTGATCTCCAGGGCCATGACGCCGGAAGAGCTGGAAAAGATCCTTACGGCTTCCCGGACCCTTGCCGTGCTGCTGCCGGAAGAAGGGCTGTGGGCGGAAGTGGGAGCGGGAGGAGGGTTGCTGGCGGTGCCCCTGGCGCTGGCCCGGCCGGATCTT
>WFYF01000193.1 GCA_015490255.1 Caldifarciminota bacterium | reverse complement strand
CCTCATCCCGTGTCTTCCCTTTCCACCCCTGGCGAATCCGTGGAGGTGGACCCGGAATTTCACAGCGCTGCCCTTGAGAACTTCCCCCCGGATCTTCTTCTTCTGCGCAACTTCGCTTCCCACCTTCCGGGGCTTGCGGCCTTCCTGGTGCGGGATGAGGCGGAACACCGGTGGGTTTCCGAACTCCACCTTCCCCGCCCCTCTGCGGAGACCACTCACCTGGAATCCCGCATGGAGGAACCTCTTTCCTTCATGCGGCACAACCACCTTGCCTTCTTGAGGATACGCACGCCATCCCATACACTTATACTGGCATGGCTTACACGCCAATACGGTGCGGTGCTCGCGGGTAATGCAGATATGAACTTGGCGCTGATCCGCCGATTCATCTTGCGTGTATTCTATCCAGGAAGGATGGTGTAATGTATGCTGGATCCGGCCAACAGTCCAGATTGGATCATCGGGTTTCTTCGGGACATTTCACCTTATGCCATTTTGAAGGCGCTTGAGCAAGAGGAGCGCACCTGCCAGGCCGATTTTCATGTGGGTGAACGCTTGGTAGGTAGTGTGTATGTGCGGGAGGGTAAAATCGTGCATGCGGTAACGGATGGAAAGGAAGGAGATGAGGCTTTGCGTCTCCTGCTGGAACATCCGGAGATGGATGTCGTACTTTACGAAATCCCATCGGAAGATCTACCGCACACCGTTCAGCAGTCGCTGGAAACTTTGCTTCTTGAGGTGTTGAAAAATCAAGATGAACACCGTAAAATTGTGGAGAAGTTGCCGGGAGAGGAAGTTCTGGGGTGGCTGGAGAAGATGGCTTGGGGGGATACGAAAGGGGATGAACAAGGAGGAAAAGCAATGGCCAACACCGTGGAAAAGATCCTGGAAGAGCTCTCCGGGGTGACAGGTTTTGAGGGGGCTGCAGCCATTTCCGAGGAGGGACTTGTGCTCGCAAGCCGGTTCGTGACCGATGTGGACGAAGAAAAGTTCGCCGCTTTTGCTCAGGAAGCGGTTACCATGGCCCAGAACGTTGTGGAGATTATGGGTTGGGGATCACTGGATAACATGACCCTGGAAAGCGAGGACAAACATAAACTGGTGCTGTATCGCACAAAATTCGGATTTGTGGCTCTGTTTGGGAACAAATCTCTGAACCTGGGCATGGCCCGTCTGAAAGTGGACGAGGCCGCGGAAGAGCTGGAAGAGGAGCTCTGAAAAAAACCGGGGTATGGAAGGAAGTGCGTGGGAGGGGAGAAAATCCCCTCCCTTTTTGTTTGTTTTGTGAGTCAGGGAGCGGGCCAGGCGGGAAGAACGCACGCGGTTTCCCGGGCCTCCTCGGGATAGAGTTCGCCATTCCGGAACTCAAACACCTGCCCGTCCACCACCACCTTCCCTTCCCAGAAGGACAGATCCTCCGGGTGGAGTTTCACGGGACCGAGGGTGCGGACCAGAAAAGTCCCGTTCGGGCATCCCTGAATTTCCGTTGTGAGCCGCAGGGTCCCGTCAAACTGAAGGAGCACAAAATCTTCCGGAGCCTCCCAGTCCCCGAGCTGGATCCGGAAGTCCTTCAGCCGGATGAGAAAGGCAGGCTTGCGGGCCGCCACCGTGCCGTTCGCCGTCAGGATCTCCGGCCAGTCCTCTGAGCGCTCTCGCAGCAGCTCCAGGTCCCATTCAAAGGTGGTTCCGGGGTCCTTCAGCTGGACGATCAGCGTGTAGGGCCGGGTATCGGTGGCAGGTCGGGTTTTCATGGTTCCTTTCCGCCGGGTGGCCACCTGCATGTCCCAGCCGTAAGAGGTCTTCCCGGTCACCGTAACCGCCACCTGCTCACCTTTCCCGCAGGCGTACGTCATATGGGTCTTCAGGCATCTGCCGTCCTGCCAGTGGAAGCAACTGGGGATCATCTCCGGAAGCGGGTTGCACATCGTCCAGAAGCGCGTATCCCCATCGGGGGCCATCATATAGAACAGGAAGTTCTTTACCCCCACGAGGGTCACCGAGAGGATGTCCGCCTCGGGGGTTGCCACAGCGAGGACCAGAAGCATCAGGCCCATTTCACCCCTCCTTGTTCCCGGGTGTGAACACGCCCTTCAGCACCTCCATCCGTTCATAGGCCTCCAGAAATTCTCCCACCGATTCCAGGGTGAACCGGTGGGTGATGAGGGGCCGGGGGTCCAGCCCCTCCCGGAACCACGCCATGGCCTCTTCCATCATGCGGAAGGGGGCAGAATGGGTGCCGATCACCCGGAGATCGCCATAGTGCACCCGGTTGGCCGACAGCACGCCGTTCTCCCGGTAATAGCTTGAAAAGAGCAGCACCTGGCCCCCGGGACGCACGCTGTTCAGGGCTTCTTCCAGGGCGTCCCGGTTCCCCGTGGCCACCACCACCAGGTCCAGGTCGGTTTCCGGACCCAGATGGTCCACCCACTTCCGGGCGAAGGCGCGCCGGCCGGGTCGGGGATCCACCCCCACCAGCGTCACGCCCCACCGGGTGAGGACCATGGCAT
>WFYF01000192.1 GCA_015490255.1 Caldifarciminota bacterium | reverse complement strand
CGCTTCCACCCGGCTCGCTATCCACGCCGCTATTACCCACAAATCCTCCTTCCGTAAACGCCTCCATCCAAGTTCTATCAACTTCGCTCTGCTCATCCCCCTTTTCATGCCCTGAAAGATACTCAAACCCCCACGAACTTCCAAGATCCCCGTGGTTTTTTTGACAAGCCCACTTGGGACTGTGAGAACGCCCGGAGGCAAAATCGGTCAGGATCCACCACACCGTGCCGGGCCGATGGGTGGCCTGCCCCGGAGACCTTCAGAGCACCTGCGGTGCTTCAGGGTTTGCGGGAGGGGATTTCCCCATCCTGACTGCGCAACCAGAGACGACGGGCTTCCCTCACGGCCGGTTGATCCCCGAGCTGCTGGAGCAGGTTCACGGCACTCCGGTAGTCCTCTTCACAGGACCGAACCCGGGCCCGAAGCAGAAGGGCGAACGCCTGATGCTTCATAGATTCCATCTTCCTGGCCAGAGAGAGGGCCTCTTCCGCCCGCGCAAGCGCTTTTCGGGGTTCGTTTTCGGCCAGTGCCATTTCCCCCAGCGTCAGGACGAGCTCACACTGGAGGTCCCGGGCTCCGAGTTCCCGGATCAGGGACCCGGCACGATGGATTTTTTCCCGGGCGGGTCCGGTTTCCCCCTGCTGCAGGGCCACCTGAGCCAGGGCGAGAAGACTGGTTGCCTGGCCCCGCGGGTCCTGGATGGTTTCCCGGAGCCCTAGGGCTTTCCGGAAATATTCCTCCGCGCGGTCCAGTTCGCCCTCTGCCAGGTGGATCTGCCCGAGATTCTGATAACTCGCCGCCACTCCCCAGCGGTCTCCGCTTTCCTCCCGGATCCGGAGGGCTTTTTCGTGGAAGCAACGGGCCTGACGGGCGTGCCCCAGCAAATAGGCGACGTTGCCCATGTTGTTGAGGGAAACGCTTGCCAGTCTGGGTTCGTGAAGCCGCTGGCTGGTGCGATAGGCCCTGCGGAAAAAACGAAAAGCCCGCGCATAGGCTCCCCGGGCCAGATGGATGAGGCCAATGTTGTTCAGCGTGTGGGCCATCCCCCGGAAATCCCGAATGCGTCGTTTCAGCCGCAGGGATCGCCGGGCGTATTCCAGCGCGCGCTCTCGGTCCCCCTTGAGATCATACACAATGGCCATGTTGTTCAGGGTGAGGGCCTGGCCCCGGAGATCCCCCTGCGCCTCCCAAATGGAGAGCACGCTGCGATAGATGCGGAGGGCTTCTTCATAGGCGCCCTGGAAACGATGAACAATCCCCAGGAGATGGAGGGCCCGGGCCTCTCCAGCAAGGTCCCCGGCTTGACGATGCCAGGCGAGCGCTTTGTTCAGGTGATCCAGGGCCCGGGGATAATCTCCCAGAGCCCATGCACGCAAACCGGAAAAGTGATGAACATCCCCCAGGCTCCGGGGATCGCGCATTTCCTGTGCCAGGTGCAGGGCCTCCCGCAGGGGGGGCTCCATGGCGCGATGTTCCCCCAGCGTGTCCAGCATGCGACACTGCGCCAGGAGGGCCTGGACCAGAAGATGTCTGTCCCCCCGGGCACGGACGCGCTGGAGTGCCCTTCGGAGATCTCTCCGGGCTTCTCTCCGTCTGCCGAGATAGGCCAGGAGGCAGCCCCGTTCCCACTGCGCCCTTACCGCCAGAGAAAAGAGCGCATCCGTATGGGCGGAGATTTTGCGTGGGCCGCTGTCCATGGGAGACCGCCCTTTTCTGAAGCATACAGGGGCAGGCCGGGGGTGTCAAGGGCAGGAACAGGGAAACAAAAAAGGGGCGGCATGAGGCCGCCCCTTTCAGGATCATGGATGGATTTTTTCAGCCGATCACCCGGACATCCTGGGCCTTGGGACCCCGAGGGGTGTTCTCCACCCGGAACTCCACCTGCTGTCCCTCTTCAAGGGTTTTGTAGCCATACTGATCCACGATGTCAGAGAAGTGCACGAACACCTCTCCCTGTCCGTCCTCCCGGGCGATGAAGCCATAGCCTTTCCGCCCGTTGAACCACTTCACGCGTCCTCTGTACGTCATGGTGCTTTCCTCCAGCCCCTTTCCGGGGCTTCCCGCAACGGTGTTGCGGGTGCTCTTACTCCTCCCCTTTCGGAGAGTACGCCTTCTGTCCCGGGGAAACTTCAGAAGAGTTTTCCAGAGACAAGCCAAGCATACACCTTCCAGGACACCCTGTCAAGGTGCCGCCTTGCCCCATCAAACATCTGCATGGGGATCGCTCCACGGTGCTGCAGTGTGAGGCGAAGGAGCGGTTGCGGCAGCCCGAGGTTCGGATCCGGAGGCCGGTCTGAACTTCAAGAAAGCACACCCCTTGACAAAATCTTTTTATCGCCGTATACTTTGCTATACAAAGTTTATGGCAAAACAAAGGAGAGTGCCATGGATGACCGAGAAAAAGAACTCCGGGAACTCCTGGACACCGTGAGCACCCTGAAGGTCATCGCCTGGCGGCGGGAGCGGGAACTTCCCCAGGTGAGCTGGTATTTCGGGGTGTGGGGACTGTATGGGACCGTCAACCTGGCCCTGGAACTCGGCCCCGGCGGCCGGTGGGCCGAACTCCTTTTCCCCGCCTTCTTCCTCTCCACGCTGCCCGTGGCCGGATTTCTGCCTTCTCTCCTCGTGTGGGGCGGTGTGACCGCCCTGGTCTGGGGCGCCTATGCCCTCGCCGGGGGGTGGGCGGCCC
>WFYF01000191.1 GCA_015490255.1 Caldifarciminota bacterium | reverse complement strand
TCAATGATGGTGGCCTTGCTCACCATGTAGGGGATCTCCCGGATCACGATCCGGGCGTTCTTTCCTTTGGGGGTCTCAATCTCGGCGCGGGCCTCCACCACCACCCGGCCCCGTCCTGTGCGATAGGCCTGATAAAACCCTTCGTCTTTATAAAGGATGCCGGCCGTGGGAAAATCCGGTCCCTTCAGGTGCTGGAGAATATCGGAAATCTCCAGGTCCGGATTGTCAATCAGGGCCACCAGGGCGTCCACCACCTCGGAGAGGTTGTGGGGCGGGAGACTGGTGGCCATCCCCACCGCGATTCCGGTGGTCCCGTTGCACAGGAGATTGGGAAACTTTCCGGGGAGCACCACGGGTTCCTGAAGGCGCCCGTCAAAGTTGGGCACCCAGTCCACCGTTTCCTCTTCAATCCCCTCCAGCATCTCCAGTGCGATGGGGGAGAGGCGAGCCTCCGTATAACGATAGGCCGCAGGGGGATCCCCGTCAATGGAACCGAAGTTCCCCTGCCCCTGAACCAGGGGATACCGCAAAGAGAAATCCTGGGCCATCCGCACCAGGGCTTCATAGACCGGGCTGTCGCCGTGGGGGTGGTATTTTCCGATCACCTCCCCCACCACCGTCGCGGATTTGCGGAAGGGTCTCCCGGGGAGGAGGCCCAGGTCATACATGGCGTAAAGGATCCTGCGCTGCACGGGCTTCAGGCCGTCCCGCACGTCCGGAATGGCCCGGCCCACGATGACCGACATGGCATAATCAATGTAAGAGCGCTTGAGTTCGTCCTCAATCACGCTCTCAAGGATCTGTTCGGGCATCAACGCGCCTCCTTTTGGGCCTGCATCCGAAGCCACGCACGGATGAACTCGTCAATTTCTCCGTCCAGCACCCGTTCCGCCTGGGGAATTTCCACACCGGTCCGGTGGTCCTTCACCAGGCGATAGGGATGGAGCACATAGGAACGGATCTGATGCCCCCAGGCGATGTCGGATTTCTCCCCTTCTATGGCCTGAAGTTGCTTTTCCCGTTCCTGCCGGTAATGCTCATACAGCCGGGCCTTCAGAATCCGGAGGGCCAGTTCCTTGTTCTGATGCTGGGATCGTTCCGACTGGACGGCCACCGTGATGCCGGTGGGGATGTGGACGATCCGGACGGCGGTTTCGTTTTTCTGCATGTGCTGCCCGCCGGGGCCGCTGGAGCGAAAGGTGTCAATCCGGAGGTCTTTGGGGTTGATCTCCACCTCCACATCGGGCATCTCCGGCGTGACCCAGACGGAAGCAAAGGACGTGTGGCGACGCTGGTTGGCGTCAAAAGGAGAGATGCGAACCAGCCGGTGCACTCCCTTTTCGGCTTTGAGATACCCATAGGCGTAAGGGCCCTCCACCAGAACCGACACGTGTTTGATCCCCGCTTCCTCCCCGGGAATAAGGTCCAGCACCCGGGTTTTATAGCCCCACCGTTCCGCCCAGCGCAGGTACATCCGCAGGAGCATCTGGGCCCAGTCCATGGATTCCGTGCCCCCGGCACCCGGGTTGATGGTCAGGATGGCGTTGTGGCGATCTTCCGGACGGTTGAGCATCGCACGGATTTCCAGGTCCTCCATTGTCTTGAGGATCTCCGCACGCTCCCGTTCCACCTCGGCCTCCAGGGTGGGATCTTCCTGGAGCATCTCCTCCAGGACCTCCAGGTCTTCCACCCGCTGACGCAGGGCTTCGTATTCCTCCACCACTTTCCTGAGCAGGGACAGCTCGGCCATCAGCCGCTGAGCCCGCTGGGGATCCTCCCAGAAGTCGGTCCGGGCCGCTTCCTGTTCAATTTCCTGAATCCGGGCCCGCTTTTCCTCCACGTGCAAATAGACCGCAATATCCTCCACTCTCCGAAGGAGCTCTTCTCGTTCCACGGTCCACCCCTTGTTGATGGGAACGTGGGGAGTATACAGAAACGGTGAGGTTCTATCAATGAAAAACCCTTCTCAAGGCTTGAAAGAACCCGCCGGGTTCTGTATCTTTCCCGGTGCAGGAAGAAGCAACAAGGAGGAGGTTCATGCGCGTACAGGAGGACTACTGCGAAGTGGTGGGACTTGCGGC
>WFYF01000190.1 GCA_015490255.1 Caldifarciminota bacterium | reverse complement strand
GGAAGGCGAAAGCGCGGAGAGTCCGGTGGGGGCGGGGTGTGCGGAGGAGCTCAAGATAGCCCAGGAACAGCCGGTCCAGAAAATCCGGATAGGGATACCACCAGGCCTCCGGGCGGATGGGAAAGCGGGCGTCCACCACCACGGGTTCGGTCACCTCCAGGAGCCCCCACACCCCGTGCGTCCGGCCCACTCCGGAAGCTTTCACACCGCCCCAGGGAAACTCCGGTTCGGCAAAGGTATAGGTGTGGCTGTTCACCGTCACCACTCCGGCTTCCAGCCGGGCGGCCACCCGACGGGCCCGGCGGGGGTTGCCCGTCCACACAGAGGCGGTGAGCCCAAACGGCGTGGCGTTGGCCAGACGTACGGCTTCTTCTTCGCTGTCCACCACCTGCACAGCCACCACCGGTCCGAAAGTCTCCTCCTGCATCACCTGCATTGCGTGATCCGCATACAGAAGCACCGTGGGCTCATAAAAGAGGGGTCCGAGATCCTCCCGGCGCCGACCTCCCGCGGCCACCCGGGCCCCCTTACTCCGGGCATCCTCCACATGGCCCTCCACCTTCTGAAGCTGGAATTCGGCCACCAGGGGACCCATGTCCTCCCCCGGACGGATACGCCGGGCCTCCTCGGTCAGCACGTCAAAGAGTTCCAGGCTGATGGACCGTTCCACATACACCCGCTCCACCGCGGCACAGGTCTGCCCCGCGTTGGTCATGGCCGACCAGATGATGCCCTTTCCCGCCAGAACCGGGTCCACATCCCCGAACACCAGAGCAGGATCGTTGCCTCCCAGCTCCAGCACCACTTTTTTGGGCGTTCCGGCGGCCAGTTCGGCCACCCGCCGGCCGGTGGCCACGCTTCCCGTGAACAGAATCCCCCGAATCTCTCCGTGATGCACCAGCGCCTCTCCCACGCTGGCCCCGCCCTGCACCACGGCCACCAGATCTTCCGGAAATCCCGCCTCCTGGAAAAGCCGGCCCACCCTTTCTCCCACCAGCGGGGTGAGGGGAGAGGGTTTGAGCACCGCGGCGTTTCCGGCAAACACCGCGGTGGCGATCTGAAGGAAAGGAATGGCAAAGGGATAATTCCAGGGCGCGATCACGCCCCACACGCCGGAGGGGCGAAGTTCCAGCCGGGCATCACGGTCCCGGAAAAGGGGCACAAAGTGAGGAATTTTGCGGGGGCGGAGAACGGCGGGACCCCGCCGGAGAAGATACCGGACACCCTCGGCAGCGGGCAGGACTTCCGTGAGCAGGGCTTCCTTCACCGGTTTGCCTTCTTCCCGGGACACCAGCTCCGCGATGTCCCGGGCTTCCGTCACCACCCTGTCAAGGAGTGCCCGGAACAGCGGGATGCGACGGGAGAGGGGCGTTTGTGCCCAGGTCTCCTGGGCCCGGACTGCTCTCCGGACGATCGCCTCCAGCATATCCGGTGGCGTGACCTCCACCTCGGCAAGCACTTCACCGGTTCGGGGATTCAGGGTTTTGAACCGGGCCATAACCTTCTCTCCTGTAACGGTCCAGTTTCCGGTAGAGGGTGGAGAGATCAATCCCCAGGATCCGGGCCGCCTGTCGCTTGTCTCCGCCCACCGCTTCCAGCACCCGGAAGATGTGCTGGCGCTCCACCTCCCGGAGGGAAAGAAGGCCCGGCGTGGATTCCCCGCCCTGCTGGAGAGCCCGACGGATCAGATGGGCGGGGATTTCCTCTCCTTCAGACAGCAGCACCGCCCGGGCCAGCACGTGGGCAAGCTCCCGGATGTTTCCAGGCCAGGTGTATCCGCGAAGCACCGCCATCGCTTCCTCTGTCAGGCGTTTGCGAGGCAAACCATATTGCTCGCTGTGGAGTTCCAGAAAGTGTTCCACCAGTGCGGGCAGGTCTTCCAGCCGCTCCCGAAGGGGAGGGAGACGAAGGGTGATCACGTTCAGCCGATAAAAAAGATCCTGGCGGAACTGTCCCCGGGCAACACGACGTTCCAGATCCTGGTTGGTGGCCGCGATCACCCGCACGTCCACCGGTACAGGGCGGGCCTCCCCCAGGGGAAGAACCTCCCGGTTCTCCAGGACCCGGAGGAGTTTGGGCTGGAGGGGAAGGGGCAGGTCCCCGATTTCGTCCAGAAAAAGGGTGCCGCCGCTTGCCTGGCGAAACAGGCCCGGCTTGTCCCGATCGGCCCCGGTGAACGCGCCCTTCCGATAGCCGAAAAGCTCGCTTTCCACAAGGTCTGCGGGAAGGGCGGAGACGTTCACCGGGAGGAAGGGGCCGTCGGCCCGCCGGGAAAGGCTGTGGATATAGCGGGCCAGGACCTCCTTCCCCGTGCCGCTTTCCCCGAGGATGAGCACGGGAACGTCCACGGGGGCAATGCGTTCCGCCTCTTTCAGAATTTCTCGCATCCGGGGGTTCCGGGAGGTGAGCACGAACCTGGAGGTGAGACGGCTCTGCCGGAGCCGGCGGTTCTCTTCCCGGAGGGTGCGGAGCCTCTGGATGCGCTCCCACACCACGAGAAGCTCTTTGAGCTCAAAGGGCTTTCGGAGATAGTCGGAGGCCCCGAGACGAAGGGCCTGGATGGCAGATTCCAGGTCGGCATAGGCGGTGATGATCACCACGGGGAGATCGGGATAGCGGGCCCGGAGCTTTTCCAGCGCCGCCATGCCGGACATGCCGGGCAGACGGAGGTCCAGCAGCACCCATTCCGGGGGCCCCTCTTCTTCCATCGCCCGGAGGGCTTCTTCGGGATGGGCATAGGCCTGAACGGAGAATCCCTGCCGGGTGAGGAAATCCGCAATCAGATCCCGGATCCCCGCATCGTCCTCAATCACCAGCGTTCGGTGCATGAGAAACCTCCAGCGAAAGGGAAGGAAGATTCACCGGTTTGAGGGGAAGCATCACCGCAAACAGACTGCCTTCACCTTCCCGGGAAAGCATGTGCACTTCCCCGCCGAGCTGTTCAGCTGTCTCTTTCACAATGGCCAGACCCAGGCCGAAACCGGAGGGTTCGGTGGTGAAAAAGGGCTCAAAGATCCGGCGCTGAAGGCTTTCCGGAATGCCGGATCCATCGTCCCGGATGAGAATCGCCCACCGGTCTTCCGGGACGGAGATCTCCCCGAGACGGTCCTGGAAGCGTGCACCGGGGCCAAGGAGGATACACTGGATGTTCGTTCCATAGCGCCGGGCGTTTTCCACCAGATTCCGCACAATCCAGCCCACCCTGCGCACATCCGTTACCACCTGGCAGGCCCCCTGAATCTCAAACGACATGCCCACCTCCCGGGAGAGGTGGTCCCGAAGGGCCTCAAGGGATATCTCCTCCAGCGACAGGGGGGAGCCCACCCGGGCATAGGCAAGAAACTCCTCCACAAGTTCTTGAAGCCGGTTCAGGGCCTGTTCCACGTGCCCCCGATAGCGCTCTCGTTCGGCGTCGTTCAGGCTCTCCCAGATTTCCATCACCCCCCGGAGGGTCATCACTGCGGAGCGAATTTCGTGGGCCAGGTGGGCGGAGAAATTCCCCAGAGTTTCCCATCGGTCCAGCGCCTTCAGCCGGGCTTCCATCCGCCGTTTTTCCGTGATGTCCTGAAAAATGGCCAGCACCCCCCGGCCTTCTGGAAGGGGGGTCCAGCCCACACCATACACCCGGTCTCCCAGACGGATTTCGGACTCCCGGAGGTTCTGGTGGAGGGCCCGAACGGCCTCCCGGCGGAAAGTGTCAAAGGCTCCGGGGATGAGGAGCCGTCGGGCCGCCGGGTTGTCATACAGCAGGGTTCCGTCCCGGCTGAAGGCCATCAGCCCGCTCTCCATGTTGTCCAGAATGGTGCGACGATCCAGCCGGAGACGCTCATACAGACGGGCCAGGGCGGTCACCCGTTCCCGGACATACAGCCCCAGCGCCACCGCCAGCAGATAGAGGCCTGCCAGAAAATACCGGGCTGTGATGTCCCCACCGGTTCCGGCCAGAACAAGGAGCATCGCCATAAGGAGGGACAGGGTGAGGGGACGGGAAAAGAGCAGGGCGGCCTCCAGAAGCGGCAGGATCGCGAACATGGCGAAGGGGGAGGCCGCCAGGCCGGTGGGGACCACAAGTCCTCCAAGGCCCACCAGGTCGGCCGCCAGACGCAGCGGCCGCAGTTCGGGAAACCGCCGGACCAGGAGCCCTGCGGCCAGGGGCAGCAGGACAAAGACAAAAAGCGAGAAGCTCGGACCGATGAACAGAACCCCTCCACCCAGGAGAAGCCATACCCCCAGATGGAGGAGATCCAGGAACCGGCCGAGCTCCCGCACCGGCCTCAGGCACCTCCCGAAATGGCACCGGCCATCTTGAAGATGGGCAGATAGATGGCCAGAAGAACCACGAGCACGATCCCGCCCAGGAAGATGATGAGCATGGGCTCAATCATGGAGGTGAGGGTTTCCACCGCCCGGTCCACCTCGTCATCGTAAAAATCTGCGATTTTTTCAAACATGGGAGCGGTCTGGCCGGACTTTTCGCCGATGGCCACCATGTGGACCACCATGGGGGGAAAGAGACGGGGATATTTCTTCAGCCCCGAGGACAGCGGACGCCCTTCCTCCACGATCTTTCGGGTTTCTTTGAGGGCGTTACCGATCACCACGTTGCCGGAGCTTTCCGCGGTGATTTCCAGCGCGTGGAGAAGATCCACACCGCCCGAAATCAACATGGCGAGGGTCCGGGTGAACCGGGCAATGGAGGACTTGAGGACCAGGTCCCCGAGCACGGGCACCCGCAGCAGAAACCGGTGCCAGAGGGCCCGGCCCCGGGAGGTGCGGATCAGGCGGAGGAACACCACGAATGTGGCGATCAGCGCGGCGATGAGCACAATCATGCCTTTGGAGGTCATGAAGGCGCTCACCGCCATCACGGCCCGCGTGATGGCCGGAAGCTGATCCGCCTGCCCGGCCTCCTCAAAGATCTTGACAAATCGGGGCACCACGAAGGTCATAAGCCCGATCACCACCACCACGGCCACCACGAGGACCAGGATGGGATAGGCCATGGCGGATTTGATCTTGCCGATCAGCTTCTCCATCTTTTCAAAATAGAGGGAAATGGCCTGCATGGTTTTGGGGAGGTTTCCGCTTTCCTCCCCTGCCCGGATCAGGCTCACGAAAAGGGGGCCGAACACCTTCTCGTGTTTTTTCATGGCCTCCCAGAACTGCTTTCCCCCTTCCACATCCGCCCGCATCTCGTTCACGATTTTTTTGAACTTTTCCTTCTCCACCTGATCCCCATAAATGGCCAGGGCTTCCACCACCGAGATCCCGGCATCCAGCATGGAGGCCATCTGACGGGCGAAGAGGGCAAGGTCCCGGAGGGTGACGCGCTCCATGAAGCTCAGCTTGAGTTCCATCTGGAGAATGGATTTCGGTTTGATGGTCTGGGGAGAGATGCCTTTCCGGGCAAGCAGTTCCCGGGCCTCCTCTTCGCTGGCGGCCCGGATGGTGTCCTTCACAAGCCTTCCTGAGGGGTCACGCCCCACCCATTCAAAGGTCGGCATGGCAACCTCCTTGTTGCCTTCTCAATCCCTTCAGATCCGGCGTGTGCCGGCGCGAACCGGCCCCTCCCGGCTCCCCAGGCGCTCCAGATCCGCCGGGTTGGGGCTGTATTGCACGGCCACCTCCCAGGAGATGTGCCCCTCCCGGTAGAGGCGGTAGAGGGACTGGTTCATGGTGTGCATGCCCTCTTTCTGGCTGGTCTGCATCACGCTGTAGAGCTCGTGAATCCGGTTTTCCCGGATGATGTTCCGCACCGCCGGGGTGCCGATCAGAACCTCCGTGGCCAGAACCCGGCCTTTGCCCGTGCCCTTACCGATGCGGGTGGGCAGCAGACGCTGGGTGATCACCGCCTCCAGCACCGCCGCGAGCTGCACCCGGATCTGGGTCTGCTGGTGGGGAGGAAACACGTCCACAATCCGGTTGACCGCCTCCGGCGCCGTGGGGGTGTGGAGGGTGGCGAAGACCAGGTGACCGGTTTCCGCCGCGGTAAGCGCCGCGCCGATGGTTTCCAGATCCCGCATCTCCCCCACCAGGATCACGTCCGGGTCCTCACGCAGGGCGGATTTGAGGGCGTTGGCAAAGCTCTTGGTATCCACGTGGACTTCCCGCTGGGAGATCAGGCACTTTTTGCTCCTGTGAAGGAACTCAATGGGGTCCTCAATGGTGATGATGTGCTTGTTCTGCGTTTCGTTGATCACGTTGATAAGGGAGGCCAGGGTGGTGGACTTCCCGGACCCCGTGGGTCCGGTGACCAGAATCAACCCCTGATTTTTCTTGATGAGCTCCAGCGCCACGGGAGGAAGGCGAAGCTCTTTGGGAGAAGGAATCTCATAGGGAATGGCCCGGATGGCCAGGGCGACGGTGCCCCGCTGGAAAAAGGCGTTGGCCCGGAAGCGGGCCAGCCCCGGCACCGACACCGCGAAGTCCAGTTCCTTCTCGTCTTCCAATTTCTTGCGCTGCTCGTCGTTGAGGAGATAAAAAATCAGCGCCCGGGCCATTTCCGGGGTGAGACGGGTCTCCCCGTACCGGACCAGCTCTCCGTCAATCCGGAAAATGGGGGGAGAGCCGGCCACCACGTGGAGGTCGGAGGCCTTGCGCTGGACCATCTCCTCCAGAAGGGTCCGCATGGTGAAGGGAAGCTGAGCCTGACTCATCTCACTCCTCCATGGTCACACGAAGGACTTCTTCCCGGGTGCTCACACCGGCCAGGAACTTCCGGATCGCCGCCTCCCGCAGGGTGATCATCCCCTGCTCCAGCGCGATTTCCCGGATCTCGGTGGCGCTGGCGCCTTCCACCAGGGCTTCCCGGATCTCCGGCGTGACCTTCATCACCTCATAGATCCCGATTCGTCCCTTGTAGCCGGTGTTTTTGCACACCTCGCACCCCTCGCCCTTATAGAACACCTGATCCCCCGGGAGGGATTCGGGATCAATGCCGATCTCCCGGAGGTCCTCGGGATGGTATTCCACCGGGCGCTTGCAGTTGGTGCAGATCTTGCGCATCAGGCGCTGGGCCACCACCAGAATCACCGAGGCGGCCACCAGGAAGGGTTCCACGCCCATGTCCACCAGACGGGGAATGGAGGACGGGGCGTCGTTGGTGTGGAGGGTGGACAGCACCAGGTGCCCGGTCAGCGCGGCCTTGATGGCGATGGAGGCGGTTTCCTGATCCCGGATCTCCCCCACCAGGATGATGTCCGGGTCCTGACGGAGAAAGGCCCGGAGGGCCGAGGCAAAGGTGAGTCCGATCTCCTCCCGGATGTTTACCTGGTTCAGGCCGTGGAAGTTGAACTCCACCGGATCCTCCGCCGTCATGATGTTCACTTCGGGCTTGTTCAGGATCTGCATGGCAGAATAGAGGGTGGTGGACTTTCCGGACCCGGTGGGGCCGGTGACCAGGATCATCCCGTAGGGCTTGTGGATGGCCTCCATGAAGAGCTCCAGCGCCTCAGGTTCAAATCCGAGTTTCTCCATATCCACGTTCAGGGCGGATTTGTCCAGAATACGCATCACCACCTTCTCACCATACACCACCGGCACGGTGGACACACGGATGTCCACCTCCTTCCCGCCCACCTTGATCCGGATCCGCCCGTCCTGGGGAAGCCGGCGTTCGGCGATGTCCAGTTTGGACATCACCTTCACACGGGAGACAATGGCGTCTTTGAGTTTGATGGGAGGGTGGGCGATTTCGTGGAGCACCCCGTCAATGCGGAAGCGCACCCGAAGGTCTTTTTCATAGGGTTCAATGTGGATATCCGAAGCTCCCAGCTTGATGGCCTGGGCCAGGATGCCGTTCACAAACTTGATCACCGGCGCCGCCTGGGCCTGCTGGAGGATGTCCACCGTCCCGAGTTCTTGGGTCTCCTCTGCAACCTCCACGGCCTCTTCGGCGACGGCCTCCTCCAGCGCCTCCTCCACCAGATCCGCCGAGGAAGTACCGAAAATCCGGTCCAGGGTTTCCTGGATGTCCGAGGGTCGGGCCACCACCATCTGGATGTCTGCACCCGTGGTGAACTTCAGATCCTCCAGCGGCTGGAGATTGGTGGGGTCGGCCACCGCCACCGTGAGACGGCGCCCCTTCCGCCGCAGGGGCACAATCAGGTGCTTGCGCAGAAAGTCCTGGGGGAAGCGCTTCACGAACTCCTCGTTAACCTCGTATTTCGTGAGATCCACATACTGAACCCGGTGCTGCTGCGCCAGAAACTGTGCGAGCTCTTCCTCGCTCATCAGCCCCGCCTGGACGATGGCTTCATGCACGGGCTGGTTGGAGGCCCGCACCCGCTGGAGAACCGTTTCCGCCTCCTCCTTGGAAATCCTCCCCGCCCGGAGGAGGAGCTGCAGAATCCGGGTGTTTTGCTGGGTCAGCATCCCTCCCTCCTCAGATTTGGTCAATGTATTTCAGAAAGATTTCAAGTTTTTTCGCGATTTCGGGACTTCGGAGCATCCGGAGGGCCTTGTTTTCAATCTGCCGGATCCGTTCCCGGGTCACCCCGAACCGGTCTCCCACCTCCTCCAGGGTCATGGGACGTTCGGTGGTGAGCCCGAACCGCATTTCCAGGATCTGGCGTTCCCGGAGGGGCAGAGCGTTGAGCACCTCCTGGAGCCGTTCCTGGAGGACGGAGAGGAAGGCGGCCTCATCCGGACGCCGGGAGGCGTCGTCCACCACGAACTCCGCAATGTGGTTTTCCTTGTCGTGACCGATGGGGCGATCCAGGGAGATGGGATCCTTGGCCGCCTTCATGGCCTGGCGTACCTTCTCCGTGGACACTTTCAGCCGCCGGGCCACCTCCTCCGGCGTGGGCTCCCGCCCCAGCTCCTGGAGAAGGTCCCGGGTCACCCGGGAAATCTTGGTGATGAGTTCAATCATGTGGATGGGCACCCGGATGGTTCGGGACTGATCCGCAATGGCCCGGGTGATGGACTGGCGGATCCACCAGGTGGCATAGGTGGAGAACTTATAGCCCTTGCGGTAGTCAAACTTTTCCACCGCCTTGATGAGGCCGGCGTTCCCCTCCTGCACCAGGTCCATAAACTCCAGGCCCCGGTTGGAAAACCGCTTGGCGATCCCGATCACCAGACGCACGTTCCCTTTGACCAGCGTGTCCCGGGCGTGGTTATAGCGTTCCAGTTCCCGCTCTATGGCCCGGATCAGATCCGGCAGGGCTTCCAGCGGGACTCCCAGCTCCTGACTGAGGTTCCAGGCTTCCTCATCCTTCCCGCTTTCCTGAAGCTTCACCGCCTTCCGGGCCCGTTCCAGAAAGGCTTCAATGATGTCCATCACGGGGTGGAACTGAAGGATGATCCCGGTTTCACGATTTTCATCCCCTACCAGGTTCAGGGTGGAGAGAACCCGATCCAGGAGCTTTTTCCGTTGCGCCTCCACTTCGGGGGTGGGTTCCTGTTCGGCGAGTTCAAGCAGGGTCTGGAGGGTCTCACGGAGGGTCTGGAAGGCTTCCCGAACCCGCCTGCGCTCCCGCTCGTTCACCTTCCGGCTCGTCCAGAACTGGGAGTCCACCTCCACCACCTCTTCCAGCAACTTCTCTCCATCCCGGGGGCTCCGATCCACCGGGACCCGGTCCATAAGGGCGAGGAGATGTCGCCAGCCAAAGGGGGTTTCCATGATCATCCG
>WFYF01000189.1 GCA_015490255.1 Caldifarciminota bacterium | reverse complement strand
GTTCCAGCACCACCTCCTCCATGGTGTTCCACTGACCGCATCGGGGACACCGGCCATACCACTGGGCGGAAGTATAGCTGCACGCCCTGCACCGGTACCGCGTCGTTCGTCGGGCCATCAGAACAGGCTGAAGTGCACGTACCGTTTTGGGTTCTCCCGGAGGTCCTTGAGCAGGCTGTCCAGGCTCTGAAGGGTGGACCGGAGGTCCCGATAGAGGGAATCCTCCCGAAGGAGCCTCTGGACACTGCCCTCCCCGTGCTGGAGCAGGGCCAGGACGCTGTCCGTTCGGAGGGCAAGGACACGAAGGGCCAGGAGAGTGGAGTCCACCGACCCCTGGTTTTCCCGGAGGGTCTGTTCCACCACCCGGACCAGGCGGCGAAGATCCACAAATCCCCGCTGGAGAGAGTCCATCACCGCCGAAAGGTGGGCGGTGGTGGTATCCAGCGTGGCCTGAACCCGGGTGAAAATCGTGTCCATTCCTTCCAGGAGCCTCCCCACCCCGGTGAACAGCTGATCCAGACCGAAGGGATTTTCACCGGGGATCACGCTGCCCTCGGGGAGCACCGCACCGGTCCCGGGAAACAGCGTGAGCCGGTACTGCCCCACCAGGCTCTGGGTTTCCACCTGGGCCCACGCCCCTTCCCGAAGATATTCATTGTCCAGATGAAAATGAACAAAAACCGATTCGCCCCGCACTTCCAGGCGATCAATCAGGCCCCGGGGAACGCCCATGATGGTAACCACCCCTCCCTGGGTCAAACGGGTGATTCCCTTGAAGGCAGCGACGTAGTGATGGCGGGTTTTGCCCAGGGTATATTGCCGGAGGAACACATAGCCTCCGAACAGAAGCACCAGGCCCAGAAAGGTCATCACCCCGACCTTGAAATAGGTTGCCCGACCCATCAGCGCCAGAACCTCAGAAGAAGCACCCGACCGTCCCGGTAGACCCGGAGGACCAGCCGGCGGCCCTGAAGGGCTTCCTCCAGATCCCGGGGTTTTTCCAGTTTCACGCCGTTCACCTCCAGAATCACATCTCCCTCCCGGATCCCCATGCTGGCAAGGGGTGAGCGAGGCGAGAGGGCTTCCACCAGCAACCCGTAATCCACGGGAAGATCGTAATACCAGGCCATCTTCCGGTTCACCGGACGCAACCGCGCCCCCATCACTTCCCGGGCTCGTGGAGGACGAAACTCCGGAAGGGTGAAGGCAAAAGAGCGGATCTGGCCCCCCCGCACCACCTTTCCCCGGATGCGATCCCCCACGAGAAGGGCATAGGTCCGGTCCCGGAAATCGCCCTCGTTTCGCACCGGATGTCCGTTGATCTCCACGAGAATGTCCCCATCCCGGAGAAAACGCGCCGCGGGATGTTCCGGAAGCACATCCTGAATCAACACCCCCCCTCGTCCCTTATACCCCAGAGCCTCCCGGAGTTCCGGACTGAGGCCCTGAACCCGGAACCCTATCAGCACAGGGCGCACCCGGCCATACGTCCGGAGCTCTTCCACGATCCGCCGGGCTGTGTTGACCGGGATAGCAAAACCGATCCCCTCCGACCCACCGGAGGAAGAGAAAATAAACGTGTTGATCCCCACCACCCGGCCTTCCAGGTCCACAAGAGGGCCGCCGGAATTTCCGGGATTGATGGCCGCATCCGTCTGGATCATGTTGTAATATTTTCGGTCCTGCCTCCCCTTGAGGGTCCGGTGCAGCGCCGAGATCACCCCCACCGTCACGGTGGGCTCAAGATCCTCCAGAAGATAGCCGAAGGGATTTCCGATGGCGATCACAAACTGACCGATACGGAGGTTGTCCGAATTTCCAAGCTCCGCATGAGGGAGAGGATAAGGCGCGTCCACCTTGAGGAGGGCGAGATCGTAGGCCTCGGCAACGCCCAGAATCTTTGCGGGGTACTGTTCTCCCGAAGGAAACGTCACCGTGATGGAATCCGGATGCTCCCCAAGCACGTGGGCATTGGTCAGGATTTCCCCGTCCGGCGTCAGAACGATCCCCGACCCCAGGGAATGAACTTCCCGTTCCAGGATCTGAGGGGGAAAGAAAAAACTCCAGAAGGGATCCCGGGCAAAAGGAGAGGCAGAGACCAGCGTGCGGGAGGTGACGGTGATGGACACCACCGCCGGTCCCACCTTCTCCACCGCCTTCACCAGCTCCGCCTGAAGGGCGGAAGCCGGCAGGGCCAGGGTCAAAAGCCAGGTCATCGCATCAGGCGGGCTGGCCGAGGCGCTCCTGCACCTTCTTCCAGTCTTCCAGGAATTTCTCCAGCCCGATGTCGGTCAGAGGATGTTTCACAAGCTGACGGAGCACTTTGGGGGGGACGGTCACAATATCCGCCCCCATCCGGGCGGCTTCCAGCACGTGGATGGGATGGCGCACCGAGGCCACCAGGATCTCGGTTTCAAATTCATAGTTCTCCATGAGGGTCACCAGGTCCGAGAGCATGTCCAGGGCAGGGGTGGCAATATCGTCCAGGCGGCCCAGGAAAGGCGAAAGAAACCGGGCCCCGGCTTTTGCAGCCAGAAGGGCCTGAAGGGGGGTGAAGATCAGGGTCATGTTCACCCGGATGCCCTCACCGGAGAGCACCCGCGTGGCCTGAAGCCCCTCCACCGTCATGGGAATCTTCACCACGATATGGGGATGAAGGGAGGCGAGTTCCCGGCCTTCCCGGATCATTCCTTCCGTATCGGTAGCCACCACTTCCGCCGAAACCGGACCCTGCACGGTTTCACAGATCTGCACGAGGAGTTCATGGGGATCGCCTTCTTCCCGGGAAAGCAGGGTGGGGTTCGTGGTCACGCCGTCCACCACGCCCCAGGAAACCAGTTCCTGAATTTCCTTCAGGTTTGCCGTGTCCAGGAAAATTTTCATCCCGCACCCTCCTTTTTGATGCATATTATACGCCCCCGCGGGGGGAACATCCAAAACGCGCCTGACCACATCAAAATCCACACGCGGGGAACCCCGGAAACGGTTCTTCCGGAAGCCTTTACAATAACCCCCGG
>WFYF01000188.1 GCA_015490255.1 Caldifarciminota bacterium | reverse complement strand
GTCCAGAGGTCCTTGAGGAGGAATCCCTCTTCCAGGATGAAGCTCAGCGCGAGATAACGGGGGCGGGCGCCGCACATAGCCAGGTCGTTGAGGGTTCCGTTCACCGCGAGATCCCCGATGTTGCCTCCGGGGAAAAAAGGCGGGGAGACCACGAAGCTGTCCGTGGTCATGGCCAGGCGGGCTGTTGGGGCGGGCAGCAGGGCCCCGTCGTGGAGCTCGGCCAGGAAAGGGTTGTCCAGCGTGGGTTTGAAAAGGTCCCGGATGAGTTTCTGGGTGAGTTTCCCCCCGCCGCCGTGGGCGAGGGTCACGGCGTCGTAATCCTGGATGGGGATGGGACACTGAAACCGGATGCTCATGTTCGTGCCTCCCTGAACCGGCGAAAGGCATAATAAGCCGCGCACGCCCCTTCACTGGAGACCATGGGAGCCCCCAGGGGATTTTCGGGTGTGCACTCCCGGGCGAACGCCGGGCAATCGGGAGGTTTTTTCTTCCCCTGAAGAATCGCCCCCGCGATGCACACCGGGGATTCCCGGGTGGAAAGATCGCTCACGGCAAAGCGTTTCTCGGCGTCAAAGGCTTCAAATTCCGGGCGAAGTTTCAGTCCGCTGGCGGGGATGGTGCCGATGCCCCGCCAGGTCATGTCCGTCACCGCAAACACCTTTTCCATCAGGGCCCGGGCGTGGGGATTGCCCTCCCGGCATACGGAGCGGGTATACTGGTTCTGGACCTCCGCCTTTCCCTCTTCCAGCAGGTCCACCAGCATGGCGATGCCCTGGAGCAGGTCCAGCGGTTCAAACCCCGCCACCACAAAGGGCACATCGTATTCCCGGGCCAGTGCCTCATATTCCACATAGCCCATCACCGTGCACACATGCCCTGGCGCGATGAACCCCCGGATCTCGGTTTCGGGGTCGTCCATGAGGGCCCGGATGGCCGGGGGAACCAGCACGTGAGAAACCAGGACGGAAAAGTTCGTGATGCCTTCCTGGGCGGCCATCCAGACCGCCATGGCGTTGGCCGGCGCGGTGGTTTCAAACCCCACGGCGAAGAAAACCACCTCTTTCTCCGGGTGGGACCGGGCGAGGTTCAGGGCATCCAGGGGAGAATACACCATCCGCACATCCGCTCCCCGGGCTTTGGCCGAGAGGAGATCCCCACGGGAACCCGGCACCCGCATCATGTCGCCGAAGGTGGTGAAGATCACGTTTTCCCGGGAAGCGATGGCCAGGGCCCGGTCAATTTTCTCAAGCGGGGTCACGCAGACCGGACAGCCGGGTCCGTGGATGAGTTCCACCGCGCCTTCCAGGAGTTCGTCAATGCCGTACCGGATCAGGGTGTGGGTCTGACCGCCGCAGATTTCCATAATGGACCAGGGGCGGCTGCTGCGCTGGCGGATATAGGCAACCAGTTTCCGGGCCATCCGGGGGTTCCGGTATTCGTCCACAAATTTCACGCTTTCCGCTCCTGCTTCGGCTCCAGCCGGGCCAGGCCGATCTTCCCGTGGAAGAGAATGCGGTCCCCCGGCGCCACATCTTCAATCAGATCCAGCCAGACTTTGATCTGCGCCCCCCGCACCGAAACCACACCCACCCGATGGGGTCCTTCCTCCCGGACCTCTAACACCACGCCTTCCACCACGTGTTCATCCGGACGCATCCCCACCCATTTCCTGCTCCAGGCCCTCCAGATCTCCCATCCGCTCCAGAAAGGCAAAGACCTGCCGGGCTTCTTCTTCGTCGATCTTGCTGATGGCAAAACCCACATGGACCACGACATAGTCCCCCACCTTCACGTCAGGCGTGTAGCTCAGGTTCACTTCCTTGACGATGCCCCCGAACTGCACCTTCCCGAACAGGAGTCCCAGTTCGTTCCGGAAGACCTCAACCACTTTCCCCGGCACACCGAGACACATCGTCATACCCACTCCTGTTCCCTGTGCAGACGGTCAGATTGTAGAGATTTCAGCCACCTTGCGATGATCCGATGGATGCGCCCCACCGCTTCGGGTATGGCCTGCCATACGGGTTCAGAAAGTGTGATGCCCACCCGGATGGAACCGGGGACCACCCCCACCAGCGCCAGTCCCTGGAGAGGGGTCGGGCGGGTGGCGCGCAGCAGGGACAGGAGATCCGGGAGGGCGATGTCGTGGGCCGAGAACTTCACGGGGGGCTGGGTATACACCT
>WFYF01000187.1 GCA_015490255.1 Caldifarciminota bacterium | reverse complement strand
GGGCTACCCGGAAGATGAAGGAAAAGTCGCTGGACGCCATCTTCGCCAATCCCCTGAAGGTGATGGGCCAGCCCACCGGTGAGGGCGTGCTCATCACAGCCCGCGGGGAAACCGTTCCCGCCCCGACCCTTCCCAAAGCCGCTCTGGCGCGGTGGATCTGGCAGGAAATTCTGGCCCGGAGCGCTCATGGAAGCCCTTATCTGGCTTAGGGAAGTGCTGGGCCTGGAGGATCTGGAAGCCCGGTCCCGGGAAGACCTCCTCGCACAGGTTCGGGAGAGGGTCCTTGCCTGCACCCGCTGCCCCCTTCACCGGACCAAAACCAACTATGTTTTCGGCGCCGGCAACCCCAACGCCCGGATCATGCTGGTGGGGGAAGCTCCGGGCGCCGATGAGGACCGCCTGGGCAAACCTTTCGTGGGAAGAGCCGGGGAGGTCCTCACCCGGGCGCTGGCGGCGGTGGGGCTGGAGCGGGAGCGGGATACGTATATCGCCAACACCCTGAAGTGTCGTCCCCCCCGGAACCGGGATCCCCGTCCGGAGGAACTCGCCGCCTGCACACCCTATCTGGAAGCCCAGGTCCGGATCATCCAGCCCCGGGTGCTCCTGGCCCTGGGAAGGTTTGCCGGAGCCTGGCTCCTGAACGTGCCCACCGAACGCTTTTCCATCAAAGCCCACCGCGGGAAGTTCCACGAAAGCCGGTTTAAAATCCCGGCTTTCATCACCTATCACCCCGCCGCCACCTTCCGCCGGGAGGAGGTGAAGAATCTCTTTTTTCAGGACATTCAGACCTTTATGGAACTTGTCCAGCAACGGGGGATGCTCACATGAACCGTGTGATGTTGTTTTTTGACGGCAAGAACTTTTACAAAGGTTTTCTGAATCTGGTCCAGTCTCTGGGGGATGGTCGTCATTTTTACATTGACTTCTCAAAACTTGCCCGATGGATCGTGGACCAGGTCCAGGGCACAGATTTCCGGGGCGCCTATTATTACACCGCCGTGGGCGGCTCGCCGGAGACGGACGACACCACCCGGGGGCTGGAGAGTTTCCTGAAAACCCTGGAGCTGGAAACCGGATTCTATGTGGTGCGGATGGAGCGGAAGGAAAAGTTTATCCGGTGCTTTCACTGCGGCAACGACATCCGGCTGTATCAGGAAAAAGAGGTGGACACCCAGATGGTGGCGGATATGCTGCAGCTCGCGGCGGTGGACGCGTTTGACATCCTGGTGCTTCTTTCAGGAGACGCGGACTTTGCCCCCGCCGTGGAAGCCATGCGGCGCCTGGGAAAAATCGTATATGTGGCCACCTGGGGCCGCCACGGGCTCTCTTCCCGGCTTCGCTCCTCCGCTTTCGGTCATCTGGACCTGCAGGAGGGACTGGAAGCCTTCCTCAAGGACGAGGAGGGCCGGCCGGTGAAACTCCGGCCCTCCGGGGAAAAGCAGACCGCGCTGGAGGATTTCCT
This sequence comes from Caldifarciminota bacterium, assembly GCA_015490255.1. Taxonomy (GTDB): domain Bacteria; phylum Hydrothermota; class Hydrothermia; order S141-80; family S141-80; genus S141-80. The sequence goes on along the minus strand of WFYF01000187.1, from coordinate 1,036 downwards.
GCAGGCCCTTCAGGCGGCGGAGCAGCACTTTTCGGGGGGGTATGTGGGTCTGTCCTATTTCCTGAATCGGTGGATTGATCCCCGTCTGCCCCGGGATGTGGAGACCCGTCGGGCCCTTCTCCGGGAACTGGAGGCAGCCGGAAAGGTGGAAGTGTATGTCACGGACACAGGGGAACGGGCCATCCGCATCAGGAGAGAAGACCATGAAGCTTGAGGTCAGGAAAACCCGCCAGACCCTGCCCCGTCACTTCCTCTTCGGGGCGGGTGCTTTTGAGGACGCCCTTTCACTTCTTCCTGGAAAGGGGCACCGCATCGGGGTGGTGGTGGGCCGGAGCTGGGCTCGCCGGTCCGGCGTGCTGGACCGTGTGGTACACACCCTGGAGCAGGACGGGCGAAAAGCGGTCGTGGTGGAAGGTGTGCCGCCCAACCCGCCCCGGGAGGTGGTGATGGAAGGCGCTGCTCGGTTCCGGGAGGAAGGGGTGGACTATGTGGTGGCCATCGGGGGCGGAAGCGTGATGGATGCGGCCAAAGCCATGGCCCTCATGGCTGTGAACGAGGGGGATGTGTGGGATTATGTCTACAGGGGCCCGGCGTACGAAATCCCTCCGGTGAAAGGCGCGTTGCCGGTGATGGCGGTGTCCACCCTGGCCGCAAGCGGCTCGGAGTTTGACGGAGCCTCGGTGATCACCCATCCCACCGAGAAGGTGAAGATGCCCCTGTCCATGGACGTTCTGGTCCCGGAAACCGCGGTGATTGATCCGGAGCTCCACACCTCCGTCCCGGCCTATCCCACAGCCCTGGGGGTGGTGGACATCCTGTGTCAGTTTCTGGAGCCCTATCTGTCCGCGCAAAACCATGTGGGCCTGATGGATCAGGTCACCCGGATGGGGCTGGAAAACGCCCTGCGGTTCGGGGAGCTCGTGGTGCAATACCCGCAGGATGTGGAGCTCCGGGCCAACCTGGCCCTTCTGGCCTCCCTGTCGGTGAACCGGTGGGGCCGTCTGGGGATGAAAACTTCCTTTTCGCTGCACTACAT
>WFYF01000186.1 GCA_015490255.1 Caldifarciminota bacterium | reverse complement strand
CCGTTCCCGTTGCCCCCATCGTCCTCGGGATTGGCCGGCGATTTGGCACAGGCCAGCACCGACAGGAACACCAGAACTTTCCCCACCGCCTGTCCATGTGGACGGAACATGATCCCACCTCCTGCTTTCTGGGCTTCCCGCCCGGTTCCCACAAACGAAACCAATCCTAAAGGGAAAGCCCCGGCGATTCAAGCCGTGCTGGCCGGAAGAGGATGAATCCTGTGCAGGCTCCCGCTCCGGAGCGGAGAGTGGACGGTTCCCGATCGGTGCCGTATGGTTGAAGCATGGCCCACAAGTTTCCCCATGAAAACTGGGAACGGCTGGTCTCCGAAGACCGGCGGACCTGGCAGGATCCGGAGCATCTTCTCAACGTGCTGGAAGTTGCGCCTCGTGAGGTGTGGGCCGATGTGGGCTGTGGCCCCGGGTTTTTCACCATCCCCGTTGCCCGGCGCGTGAAAAAGGTCTTTGCCGTGGACATCCAGGCCCCCATGCTGGGCGTTCTTCAGAAACGCCTGCAAAACGCGGGGGTCACCAATGTGGAGATCCTGCTCTCCGGTGAAAATCACATTCCCCTGCCCGACCGTTCTGTGGACGGGGTGTTGCTGGTGAACGTGTTCCACGAAGTTCAGGACGGGGAGGCGTTTTTCCGGGAACTGGTTCGTATCGCCCGGAGGCGGCTGGCAATCGTGGAGTGGAAGCGGGAGGACACACCTGTGGGCCCTCCGCTGGACGAGCGCCTTTCGGAATTTGCCGTATACAGCTTCCTGGTGGCCCGGGGGGAGGTGCGGGAGGTGAAGGCCCATGACATCTATCCCTACCACTACGTCCTGGAGGTCTTCCTGACAGACACCCCGCAGAACGGACGGTTATGAGCCTTTTGAGGCTGGACCGTGTCACCAGGGTGTTTGGAACGGGAGAGGCCCGGACAGTGGCTGTCAAAGATGCCACGCTGGAAATTGCACCGGGAGAGCGGGTGGTTCTGTCCGGCCCCTCCGGAAGCGGCAAGACCACCCTCCTCAACCTGATGAGCGGCCTGGAGGCACCCACCGAAGGACGGGTGCTGTTTGAGGGCCAGGACCTGGCCCGGATGGATGAGGACGCCCTGGCCGAACTCCGCCTGCGGAAAATGGGGTTCGTCTTTCAGGCGTTCAATCTGATCCCGGTCCTCAGCGCGAAGGAGAACGCGGAGCTTGTCCTCCTGATGCTTGGTGTATCCCGGGAGGAGCGAGAACGCCGGGTCCGGGTGCTGTTTGAAAAGCTGGGGATCGGAGGGCTGGAGAACCGCAGGCCCGCCCAGATGAGCGGCGGGCAGCAGCAGCGGGTGGCGGTGGTCCGGGCCCTGGCCCACCGGCCCCGGGTGGTTTTTTTAGACGAACCCACCGCCAACCTGGATACCGAAAACGCTCGCACCCTTATGGAGCTCCTGGTGCGGCTCAACGAGGAAGAAGGCGTGACCCTCGTGTTTTCCTCCCACGATCCCCTGGTGATCTCCTATGCCCGGCGGGTGATCCATCTGCGGGACGGCGAAATCCTGGAAGACGAAACCCGCACGCCCCTCGCCTCTTCCTGAAGGTCCGGTGTCGGAAGCGGTGGCTTTCTGGGCGTTTTTCCTGGGGTTTGCCCCCGGGATGGAACTCCGGGAGCTCTCCGGGGTGGTGATCCCTCCACGGATCTTTTCCCGTTTGCTCCCGGAACTGGAGGCGGTGGGATTCCACAGCACCGCCCTGCGCCTGGAGATCCGGAATACGTGGAGGCAGCTGGGACTGGACGGAGCTGTGGAAGGCCGGGCGTTCTGGGCTTCCTCCCCTCTCCTTCCCGAATTCCTTGCCCCGGAGATTCCCCCGCTGCGATGGTCTTTCCTGCCCGGGACGAGCCGGGACACCGCCGGAGGGGTGGCCCTCACGGGGGAGATCCTCCGGTTTGTCCTTCGGCTGGAAGGGCCCTTTTATACGCTGGAAGGGGGAAGGATGCCCGTCCATCCAGGGGTGAGCCGGTTGGCTGGCGTTCTGGATGTGATCACTCCCCTATCGCCCATCACCCTGGATCCCGCCACCTCTCCCTGGGGGGATTTCCTCCGCATTCGGGTGTTTGGCAGCACCCTGGGCGGAGAGGTGCTGGTCCACAGCGATTCGGCCTGGCTGATCCGGGGCCGACTGGACCAGGGGCCCATCGCGCTGGGCCTTCTCGGAGGGCTTCTGCGGGGGGAGAGACTGGTGGCCGGATATGGCGAGGCCCTCCAGGACCCCTTCGTTTTGTGGACGGAGGGCCGGGTGCACACGGGAGGCGAATGGGCGGTGGAGGGTGGTCTTTCGTACCTTTCGGGTGATCTGGAGATGGCGGTGGCTGTGGAGCGTTTTGCCCGCCTTTCCGGGCAGAAACAGCAGGAACTGCTCGCACGCGGATTCCGGTGGTTTTCCGGAGAGGCCTATGCTCTGTCGCGTTTTTCCTGGACCTTCCGGACCTTTAACCGGCTGGAAGGGCTCGCGGTGCTGAACCTCCAGGATGGGACCGCCCTTACCCAGGTCTATCTCTATCGGGACCTCTCCGAACAGCAGGACCTGGCCCTGTGGATCTTCCGGGGATGGGGGCCGTCCTCTCCCGACGGTTTCCCCAGCGGGGAGTTTAGCCCCCTGGGCTGGGGACTGGGCGTCTTCTGGCGCTGGGTGGAGTGAACCTCAAAGCTCCTCCAGCGAGCTTTCCAGCGCCCGCAGAAGCCGCATCCGGGTGAAGGACTTGATGGCGTCCTGAAGCTCCTTCTTTGTCATCTCCTTCAGGGTCTTCCGGAGTTCGGGGACGTCCTGGATCTTCTTGCGGGAGGTTTCCACCAGTTCCCGGATGGTGATCCGTTCGCCTTTTTTCTCCTCCAGTTCCCGCCAGGTTTCTTCCAGCAGGTTCAGAATGTGCACCCGCCGGAAAAGGGATTCAAACACTTTCCAGTCTTCTTCGTTGAGGTTGGCCAGTCGCTTCTGAAGGGCCTGAACGAGCTCCTCCTTTTTTCGGGGACGACGTTTGCGATTTTCCCGGACAATCCGCCGGGCTTCCACCCGTTCCAGGAGGTCCCACACCCCGCGGAGCTCCTCCATGCGCATGGATTCAAGACCGGACAGGATCTCTTTCCGAAACTCCATACCCTCCTCCTTGTTCCGCCCCCCTTTCCGGGTGGGCGCGGTGGGTTTCAATCCAGGGCCTTCTGGATTTCCCGGGCCAGAGCATGCAGATTTTCCTTCGCAGCGTCCTCATCCAGTCCCTGAATTTCTCCGGCGAGGAGCAGGGCTTTCCCCCGAACCCACACCGAATCCACATCGGAACTTTTGGCCGCATACACGATCCAGGAATGGGGATCGTAGCGGGGAGTCGCGTGGATGGCGTCCGTGCGGAGCACCACGATATCGGCCTCTTTGCCCGCCTCCAGGCTTCCGATGCGGTCGTCCAGGTGCAGGGCCCGGGCCCCGCCCAGGGTGGCCATCTCCACAACCGTCCGGGCGTCCATCACGGTGGGATCAAAGCGAAGGCCCTTCTGGATCAGGGCCGCTGTGCGCATCTCGCCGATCATGTCCAGGTCGTTGTTGGAGGCGTTGCCGTCGGTGGCCAGCCCCACCCGGATGCCCCGTTCCAGATAGTCCGGGATGGGGGCCACCCCTGAGGCGAGTTTCAGGTTGGATTCGGGACAGTGGGCCACGGCCACATCCCGCTCCCGGTAGATTTCCTTCTCTTCGTCGTCCACCCACACGCTGTGAGCCCCCACCACCCGATCGTCCAGAAAACCGATCCCCTCCAGGTGGCGAACCGGGGTGGTGCCATACCGCTCCCGGATGATCTCCACTTCCTGCCGGGTCTCGGCGATGTGGGTGAGGATCAGCACGCCGTACCGGTCGGCGAGTTTCCGGGTTTTCTGGAGAAGTTCCACAGAGCAGGAATAGGGGGCATGGGGGGCCACCGCCGGGATGACGAGTTCGTCCCCCTGGAACTTCTGGATCAGGGCCTCACTGCGGCGGAGCTGCTCCTCGGGGGTGGGAGCGGCCGGTGTGGGATAATCAATCACCCCTTCCCCCAGCACGGCCCGCATGCCAAACTCCCGGACGATTTCTCCGGCAAGGTCCTGGAAGAAATACATGTCGGCAAAGGTGGTGGTCCCGCTCCGGACCATTTCAATGAGGGCGCCGGGCAGGGCGGTGCGGATGAACTGCTCGCTGACAAAGCGGTTTTCCGAAGGCCAGATGTATTTTTCCAGCCACTCCATCAGGGGAAGGTCGTCCGCCAGGCCCCGGAAGGCGATCATGGCCGCGTGGGTGTGGGTGTTCACCAGCCCCGGCATCACGATGGCGGGCCGGCGATCCACCACCCGGGCGTCCGGATGGCGGTTGCGCAGGACCTCCAGCGGACCGACGTCCACGATGTGGGGGCCTTCCACCACCACCCCGCCGTCCCGGATGGGATCGGCGGTGATGGGAAGGACCCAGTCTCCCGCAATCAGGGTTTTCATGCGTCACCTCCCATCTTGAAGAGCAGCGCAGCGCCCAGGACTCCCGCCTTTTCGGGATGGGCAACCGGTTCCACGGAAAAACGGCGGAATTCCCGCGAAAGCAGCATCGTTTCCAGGACATTCTGCATCGCCGGGGCAAAGCGAGACCACGCCCGCGAAAGGCCTCCCCCCACCAGAACCCGCTCCACATCCAGGAGATGAAGCAGGGCCACCACCACCTGGCCCAGCACGGTCCCGTAATGATCCCAGAAAGCCTGAATGCGGGGACTTTCACGGGTTGCCAGGTCCTCCGGCGTATGGATGTCGGCGGGAATCCGCCCCTGCGCCCGGTTGGTCTCAATCCAGCGCGCAACGGCCCATCCTCCCAGATAGGCTTCCACGCATCCCCGGTTGCCGCACCGGCACACCGGGCCGGAAAGGGGCGCCAGGGGCATATGCCCCACCTCTCCGGCAAGACCAACCCCTTTCCACAGACGCCCTTTCAACCAGAGGGCTCCACCCACACCGGTTCCCAGAGCCACGAGCACCGCGCTCTCCGCCCCTTTTCCCGCTCCGACCATCATTTCCCCTGCCAGAGCTGCGTTCACGTCGTTTTCCATCCTCACCGGAAGACCGAAGATTTCCTCATACTCTCGCCGGCTTTGCCACCAGCTCCGGGGCAGGTTGGGAGCCTGAACCAGCCGTTCGGCCTGCACCAGTCCCGCGATGGCCAGCCCCACCCCTGCCAGGCGGGAGAGGTCGCCGAACCGGCGACGGAGTTCCTCAACCAGGGCTTCGGGAGCCTCCGGGCGTGGAAACATTTGAAAGGCCCGGAGGGCCTCTCCGGCGAGCACCCCCGCCTTCACCCGGGTCCCTCCCACGTCCAGTCCCAGGATCATCGTCCTGTAACCTCGGGGAAATTCCGTTCAATCAGCTGCTGCACCAGGTTGCGCACGGCGGTCTCCACCTGCGTGCGGTCGTCTTCCACCCGCTGGCTCCCCCGGGCCCGAACCTGATCGTTTTCCAGATCCAGGAAGACAACGGAAAACAGGACCTGTCCCCCCTTCCACTCCACCTCGCCGTACAGCACCACGTCGGCGTTCACCTGCTGACCGATCTGGCGAGCCAGATCCTGGGTGATGTTGTCCCGCCGGGCATTGAGACGGTCCGCCACAGAGGAAACCTCTCCCCGGAGGATCAGGTCAATCCGGCTGTAGGATTTGAGGGCGTTGTATGCCACAGTCTCCACGATTTCCGCCCAGCCTCTCTGCCGGGTTTCCACGCTGCGGGCGAGAAAAGGTGCCACGGCAAAACGCACCTTCTGCACGGTGGCCGCTGCGGTACGGTTGAGTTCATCCAGCACGAGCTGGGTGAGATCCAGGGCTGGATCCCAGTAGATTGCACCAGCTTCCCGAACATCAATCACAACGGACAGACCCTGCTCTGTGGCCAGGCGCTGGATGACCTCGTGAACCCGATCCAGATAGGGCTGAAGAATTTCCTGACTGCGGCGGGCATATTCGCCGCCAGGTCCCCAGATTCGCTCCACAAAAGCCTTGAGGTCCTGCTCCAGGGCCTGGATCTGATCCAGCATCTCCAGGCGCTGTTCGTCGGTCATGGCCGGGCTCTGGGTGCGAAACCGATCCCGGAGGCTGGTGATGGCCTGCTGGATGCTGTCCCGCTCACGGATCCACTCCCGGTTCAACCGCTCAATCTCCGCCCGGGCGGCCTGGAGGTCCACGTATTCCTGTTCAATCCGGCGCATATCCACCAGCCCAACCTGAGCGGCTCCGACGAGGAACCATCCCCAGATCAGCCCCATCCTTCCGTCTCCCGCATCCGGGCTTTCCAGCGTTCGGCTCTCTGAGCTTCCAGGAGGGTGGTGTCCGTGCCGTTCCATTCCGCACCGGTCATCATCCGAACACCGTGGGCGGAAGCCCGATGGTTCAGTGCCTTCCACCACCGCGCCATCTGCGGATCCCGCAGAGGATGATGGTCCACCACCACAACCTCCAGAAGAGGAAGTTCTGCAAACAGCCGGTTCATCAGGGAGAAAAACTCCTCCGGCATCTTACCCCCCGGAGCCATGGGCGGGTCCAGAAAAAGGACGTGCGGGGCGAAGTGCAGGATGGCTTCCAGATGTTCCTCCCGCACGGGCCCCTGGATGTCCGAGGTGATCAGCACCCGGCGGTTCTTCGCCCTCACGCCCACCATCATCACCGTGCCCAGACGGGGCGTGGCACCGTGGAAGAGAGGGGGAGAGAACCAGACCGACACCTCCTGACCCAGGTCCACCTGTGTTCCCTGAGGGAATTCGGGGGGAATCCCCCGTTTCCGCAGGTTCTCTATGAGGAAGGCTGCCCGGGCTTTCTGGCTCCGGTTGGTGTCCTCCGGGGACTTCAGGAACACCCGGGGCGGCGGATCGGGGAAAACATCCGGAAGGTAAGGGAGCTGATGATCGTGGTGATAGTGGGTGATGGCGACAAACCGGGCCTCCTGCAGGGCCTCCCGGATCCGGTCCCATGCGGCGTAAAAAGCCTGCAATTCCTCTGGCGCGGGCGGGAAACCCTGCCGGCGGGGTGCCAGGGCCACGGCGGGATCCACCACCAGCGTCCCTGCCGGCGTATCCACCCGTGCGGCAAAGGCCCGAACACCCAGACTCTCACACGCCAGGACCCGGACCCGGAGGGGGCTCTCCCCTTCAGACCGCATGGGCCAGGTCCCGGAACTCCTCAAGGGTTTCAAAGATGAGTTCAAGTTCAAAGAGCACCAGTTCCAGCGTGATGTGAATGTCCAGGAGGACGGCATCCTCGTCCGGGTCCTGGGTCCACTCCGGGAGCATCTGGAGAAACTCCTGGACCTCCCGGGTCAGGATGCGGATGCGCTCCCGGAGATCCCGATAGGCGTGGTGCAGAATGGCTTCCGTCACGGGGTGAGCACCTTTTCAATCCGTTCCAGGGCCCAGTCAATTTCCTCTTTCCGGATCACCAGAGGCGGGGCAAACCGGATCACCTGGTGATGGGTTTCTTTCGCCAGGATGCCGAGTTCCATCAGGCGCTCGCAGAAGGGCCGTGCTGTCCCGTGCTCCTCTTTGATCTCCACGCCGATGAGCAACCCCTTTCCCCGGACTTCCTTGACATAGGGGCTCTGGATGGCCCGAAGGCGGTCCATGAAATAATTTCCGAGTTCATAGGCCCGTTCAGACAGGCGCTCCTCCACGATCACATCCAGGGAAACCATCCCCACCACCGCCGCCAGGGGGTTACCGCCGAAGGTGGAGCCGTGATCCCCGGGAGTGAACACGTCCATCACCTCGTCGTCCGCCAGGATTCCGGAAACCGGATACACCCCACCGCCCAGCGCCTTCCCCACGATCAGAATGTCGGGCCGGGCGTTTTCATATTCATAGGCGAAGAGTTTTCCGGTGCGTCCCAGACCGGTCTGGATCTCATCCAGCAGGAGCAGGACATTGTGCTTCCGGGTGACCTCCCGCACCCGAGCGAGATACCCTTCCGGCGGCACGATCACGCCGCCCTCCCCCTGGATGGGTTCCAGAAGCACCCCCACCGTGTTCGGGGTGATGGCCTGCGCAACGGCGTCCGCATCGCCGTAAGGGACGATCTTGAACCCCGGTGTGAAGGGGCCGAAGCCATAGCGGTACTGCGCTTCCGTGGAAAAGCTGATGATGGTGATGGTCCGGCCGTGGAAGTTGTTTTCGGCCACAATGATTTCGGCCTGGTTTTCCGGCACGCCCTTTTTGAGGTAACCCCATTTCCGGGCCGCCTTCAGGGCGGTTTCCACCGCCTCGGCGCCGGTGTTCATGGGAAGGAACTTGTCGTATCCCGCCAGGCGGGTGATTTTCTCCATGAAGGGGCCGAGCTGGTCGTTGTGAAAGGCCCGGGAGGTGAGGGTGATGCGCTCCAGCTGGGCTTTGAGGGCGGCGAGGACGCGGGGATGGCGGTGTCCCTGGTTCAGGGCGGAATAAGACGACAGCATGTCCAGATATTTCCGGCCTTCCACGTCCCACACCCACACCCCTTCGCCGCGGGTGAGGACCACGGGCAGGGGGTGATAGTTGTGGGCGCCGTAGCGCTCGGCAAGTTCAATGAATTCCTGCGTCCGCGTGGTCTGGTTCATCT
>WFYF01000185.1 GCA_015490255.1 Caldifarciminota bacterium | reverse complement strand
TCCCTGTATGGTTCACCCGCCCCACACCTCTTCTTCTCGCGCCTTCAGCGCTTCCAGCACGAACAGCACGTGCTCCTGAAAATCCACGTCCAGCGCCCGGGCCGCTTCCTCCACTTCCTCCCGGTTCACCCCCCGGGCAAACGCCTTGTCCTTCCATTTTTTCCGGATGGACTTCCATTTCGTGATCTCCCGAAAAGACTTCCCCGGCTGGACCAGGGCCACGGCAATCAGAAAACCGGTGAGCTCATCCACGGCCACCAGGGTTCGGGCCAGCAGCGTTTTCTTTGGACGCTCCGGACGGGCGTGGGCCCAGATGGCTTCCACAGCCTCTTCAGGAAGTCTCCCCCGGAGGAAAGCCACCGCCCGGTCGGGATGCTCCTCCGGAAATCGCTCGTAATCCAGGTCGTGGAGCAGTCCAGTGAGATAATAGAGATCAGGATCTTCCCCCCATTTGCGGGCATAGGCCTCCATCCCCACCGCCACCGCCCGCATATGCCGCCGCAGGTTTTCGCTCTGGACCCATCCGGAAAGCAGGGCCCTGGCTTCTTCCCGGGTCATGAACCACCTCCTTGATGGGCAAACCGAACGAGAAGCATCACAAAAACGGGAGTCCCCACCAGGGCGGTGATGGCCCCCACCGGAATTTCCCGTGCGGGAAGATGGCCCACGAAATCCGAAAACAGCAGAAACAGGCTTCCCAGAAGGGCCGAGCGCACCAGCACCTCCCCCATGCTCCGCTGCCCCCCCAGGCGGACCAGATGAGGCACCACCAGCCCCACGAATCCGATGGGTCCCACCCGGGCCACAGACAGGGACAGCAGGGCACCGGTGAAAACGATCACCCGCCGGACCAGGCTTTCCCAGTCCAGACCCAGGCTCCGGGCGGATTCCTCCCCCAGGGATGCCAGCATCAGCACGTGCCGCTGGCGGTGGATCCACACCGCCCACACCAGGGTAAGCCCCAGAGCGACCAGTGGGAGGGTATAGCCCACCGTGGCCAGGCTGCCCATGCTCCAGCGCACCATGGCATAGACCCGGAAGGGTTCCACCACACTCTGGAGGGTCACAAGCAGCGCACCGGCAAAGAAATTCAGCGCCACACCCACCAGAATCAGTTCCAGCGAAGTCCGGGCCAGACGCACCAAGAGCAGCATGCCCCCCACCCCGGAGAGCAGGCCCAGAAAAACGCTTCCTGTCAGGGGAAGGCCCAGGGCCATGCCCACCAGCACGCCCATGGCCGTTGAGGCAGAAAACCCCAGGGTGTAGGGCTCGGCCAGAGGATTCCGGAGCACGTTCTGAAACACCGCCCCGGACATCCCCAGAAGGGTGCCCACCCACAGGGCGTTGAGGACTCGGGGCAATCGCAGCAGCAGGAGGATCTCCGGGGGAGGGGTTTTCCAGAAAAGTTCCAGGAGCGCGAAGGCCGCCACGCCCGCCACCAGAAAGGGCATGTTTCGGTCAGTCCCGTTTCAGAAGAAGATACACCACCGGAGCGATATACCGGGAGAGCATCCGGAGGAACCGGACGTGTTTGGGGCTGAAGGAGTGGGGCTCCCGGTTTTCGGCGGCCAGCACACCCACGAGTTCCTCCTGCAAGAGCAGAGGAACCACCAGGGCCGATCCCATGGGCCGCCCGGCGGGCGGGATATATTCGGGATCGGTGGCGGTGTCTTCCACCAGCACAGGTTCACCGGTCCGGGCCGCCCGGCCCACCAGGCCGCGATCTTCCGGGATCTCCTGCCCCAGCACCTCTTCGGGAAACCCCCAGGCCGCCAGCACTTTCAGCACGCCGTCCTGCCGGGCCAGAAGGAAGAGACTGTCCGCACCGGTGGCCCGGCCCACACTCTCCAGCACCTTCGCGGCGAAGGTGGGGGCGTCCGTGATTTCCTCCAGATGGGCCCCGATCTCATACAGCACCGAGATTTCCTGAAGAAAAGCGTAGAGGTCTTCATACACCGCCTGCCGGGACTCCTCCGGCGGGCGCTGAAACCGGGCCAGCGCTTCCCGGAAATCCTCAAACAAACGAAGGGGGATCCGTTCTCCCACCTCCCGTTCCACCGCCTCCACCTTTTCCCCGGATCGGCGGAACAGACGGAGAAGATAGAGGATTCGGGCTTCCACCGTATGGGGTTCCCCGGCATACACTGCCCGGAGGATTTCCTTCCAGTCCTCCGGAAGGTGGAGCCGGTCCACCACCTTCCGGGATTCCTCCCCCAGGCGCGCCAGAAAGGCCCGTTCCTCCTCCGAAAGGGGCACGCCCTGGAACACCTTGATGCGCAGGAGATCCGGTGCCAGAATGTTCTCCAGATCCACAAAAGCCATCAGGTGTTCCAGTGCCCGGATGCGGGGCCGGGACAGCCCGGCCCGCTCCCCGAGAAACCGCACCAGCCCGGCCAGATCCACCGCCCCCCGGTTTCGGCTTCCCCGGAGAACGTCCAGAATCTCCAGCAACGTGCTCTGATAGAGCTCCTCCCGCTCCTCCCGTTCCCGGTAGTCCAGAAGCAGACCGAGGTGACGACCGATCTGGGTGAGGAGTTTGATCTGCTCGGGCGGAACTTCCCGGGGTTCCCGATTGAAAAAGGAAAGGTATCCGTGGATCCGCTCCTTCCGGTGCCGGGCGTAAAGGGGAATCACCAGCAGAGAAACCACACCCTCTTCCACAAGACCCCGGAAAAACCGGCGCATCACGGGAGACTTTCCCACGTCCTCAAAAAACAGATATCCCTCCTGGATGCCCCGTTCAATCCATCCCTGAAAAGGTGCCACGGGCACCCGCAGATGCTCCTGAACATAGGCCTCCGACACCCCCCGGGCCAGACGCACCACAAACTCGTTTCCCTCCACCATCCGGAAAAACCCTCCATCAAAGTGGAAAATCCGGATGGTGGTGTCCAGCACGTCCGCCAGAATCTCCGCGAGTGGCTCCTCCGCCCAGAAACGGAGGACCGCGTTCATCAGCACACCGGTCTCCGCAAAAGAGAGGGCCGAATCCTTCCGCACCCGGTCCAGATAAAGATACAGCAGGGGTGTGGGTTTTTCCGGGGCCCGCTCCGAAAGGTCCCGAAAAACCTCCACCGCCACCGGGACCAGTTCCGGGTCAAAGGCCCGGCCCGCTTCCTCCTCCAGGATTTTCAGGGCCTCTTCCCGGGTATACGCCCGGCGGTAGGGGCGGGTGGAGGTCAGGGCGTCAAAGACGTCCGCGACGGCCAGGATCTGGGCCTCCCGGGGAATCTCCCTCCCCTTCAGGTTCCGGGGATACCCCATACCGTCCCAGCGTTCGTGGTGGGCCCGGATCCACTCTGCCACATCGGCAAACGCGGCGAGATGGCGCAGAATCTCATACCCCAGATTCACGTGGGACCGGATGATCTCCATCTCGTGTTCCTGGAGGGCGGTGGGTTTCAAGAGGAGGATGTCCGGGATGGCCACCTTGCCGATGTCATGGAGGAGGGCGGCGAAATAGATCTTTTCAATTCTCTGAGGGGGATACCCCAGCCGCCGGGCCAGCGCCACCGCATACCGGGCCACCCGCTCGGAATGCCCCCGGGTGTAGGGGTCTCGCATCTCCTCCAGGGCCACCATGGAGAGCACCACGCTCCCCAGGGTGGAACGGGTGATGCGGGCCCACCGCCGGCGATCCAGCCCCAGGAGAAGGAAACTCTTCCAGGCATCCAGCAGATCCGGTCGGACAAGGGGGAGGGTCTTTTCCGTAAGGAGCACCAGGGCCCCGAGCGGGATACCCTCCGGATCCCGCAGAAGATACACCCAGGCCCGCTGGAAAGAGGTGAACCGCACAAGCAGCGCCTCCGGCGGAAGTTCCACCAGATCCCGGGTGGCGTGGCGGGCCCGAACGACCGCGTCCTCCACCAGTTCCTCCTGAGGCGGCCAGGTCCCCGCCCAGGCCTGAAGGCGCACCCGATCCTCCACCACCTCGGTCAAAATCACGCTGTCCACCCCCAGCCCGGCCCGGAGGAGGTCCAGAAACCGGGAGAGTTCCTCACCCTCTCCGGTGAGAAAAGAGAGAGAGGTTTCCTGGGCGGAACGGATCACCGATTCCTGTTCCCGGGCATAGAGCAACCATCCCAGGAGATGGGCCGCGAAGTGAAGGAGTTCGGCTTCTTCCAGCGCCCGGTCCCGGGGACGGGCCACAAGATACCGCATCACCCGGCCCCGGGGATCCTCCACCGGAAAGGCCATGCCCTCCCCGTCCGTTCGGTCCTCAAGGGCAAGATCCAGCCCAAGATGCCGGGAAAATATGGAAAGGATCTCTTTCGTTTCCCCACTTTCCAGGGCCCGCCGGAAGGCCCGGCTGACATCCTTCAGCAGTTCAGCCTGCTCCATTCTCCCGAAGCTCCGTTCGGAACGGCTCTATGGACAGGGCCCGACCCGTCCCGGCATCCAGATCCACCACCACCCCTTCCACGCCCTTGCGCCGGGTTTCCACCTCCATCCCCCCCCGCAAATTATACAGGAAATTGTGGAGGGCAACCTCCCTCCGGACCCCGATCACCCCGTCCAGACCGCCGCACATCCCCACATCCGTGATATAGGCC
>WFYF01000184.1 GCA_015490255.1 Caldifarciminota bacterium | reverse complement strand
GGTCCAGCGACTGACACAGGAACTTGGCGTCCTGAAAGACACCGTCCGGGGAATGAAAGGCCAGATGGAAGGAGAGCGATACGAATGGCGAATCGTCCAGTCCGCCCGTCGGCTTCTCGGCAAAGGACAGGGCGGAAGCCCGATGATGCACGAAGTCCAGCGCATGCTGGATGCCATGATCACGGAACTGGATGTTCTGGATGCCGAAGAAGATCCATACCTGGCTGATTTGATCTGGCAGAAGGACGGGGTGGTGCTGGTGGTGGAGATTTCTGTGGCGGTGAACGGGAAAGACGTGCTGCGGGCCTGGAAACGGGCAGAGACGTTGAAGCAAGCAGGCGTGAACGCAAAGCCTGTGGTGATTGGGGAACGATGGGCCACGGAAGACACGAAGATGCTGGCTCGTGAGAAAGACGTGGCGTGGTATGTGGAGAAAGAATTTTCTCCTGAACTTGTGGAAATCCGGAAAATCGCCTGAAATCCCATAGCCTGGAGTCAGGCCCGAAGTCTGCAACATATCTCGCGGATCTCAACTCAAAGAAGACACCGGGACTTTCAGATTTTCCAGAGGCGGGGAAACGCCATTGCCATCACACCTGGGCGGAACAGCCCGAACTCACGAACCTGCGTTATGCCATGCCGTGGGGACCCGAGCGAATTTCAGGCATCGGGTCTTTTTGGAATCCTCATGCGATTCCTCGGGAAGTCGCACGGGGTAAATTTCGGGGTCCCCAGGGGGGCGGCAATGAAGATAGCGGCTTTCACTTTGTGGCGTTCCATAAGGAACGTCGCAGTTTTTCTTTCGGGGTCCCCACGCACTTCCTTCTGGAAGTGCGTGGGGTATTCCTGCCGGATGCGAAGGCCACTTTTACCCCGAGGGATTTCGTAGAAATCCCTCGGGGACCCCTCATATAATTGCAGGGTGAGGTTTTACCAGCGTTTTGGAGGAGGAAGGAGGCGTCGTTGCGGTTGTACCCGGTGAGGGCAAGAAACACCCCGAGAGATTTTTCAAAATCTCGCGGAGCCCCCTTTTCGGGGTGTTATTTCGTGCAGATTTTTGATGAGGCAAGGCGCGGCGTTGATGCTTCCGTGCCCGGGGCGTATAATCCGGGAGTGATTGTGGGGGTTGGCATTGACATCATTGAGGTGCCCCGGATCGCCCGAGCGCTGGAACGCCACGGGGAGCGTTTTCTGAAACGTATCTACGATCCGAGGGAAGTGGCTTATGCCCGACGGGGTGAGGACATGATCCGGGAGCTTGCGGCGCGCTTCGCCGCCAAAGAGGCGGTGGCCAAAGCCCTGGGGACCGGGTTCCGCCACGGTGTGCGGCCGAAAGACATCGTGATCCTGAACCGGCCGAGCGGCCAGCCCTACGTGGAACTCCTCGGACGGGTGGGCACGCTGACCCGGGGCCTGGTGGCCCACGTCTCCCTCTCCCATCTGCGGGAACTGGCCACTGCCGTATGCGTGCTGGAGAGGCCGTGATGGAAAGCAAACCCCTCTGGGTTGTGGCCCTCGGTGGGAACGCCCTCCTGCGTCCCAGCGACCCCTGGACGGTGGAGGTTCAGAAAGCCCGGGTGCGGGAAACCGTGGAACACCTGGTCCGCCTGATGGATCGGGCTTCCATGGTGATCACCCACGGAAACGGCCCTCAGGTGGGGGCCTCCTTTCTGCGGCACACCGTGACCCGGGAGCTGTATCCCCCCTATCCCCTGGACATCCTGAACGCAGAAACCGAGGGCTGGATCGGCTATCTGATCAGCCAGGCCCTGCGCATCCTCGGCGTCCCCGCCGCCACCGTGGTCACGCAGGTGTTGGTGGACCCCCGGGACCCGGCTTTCCAGAACCCCACGAAATACGTGGGTCCCTTTATGACGGAAGATGAGGCCCGGGACCTGGCCCGTCGCTTCGGGTGGACGGTCCGGGAAGACGCCGGCCGGGGCTGGCGGGTGGTGGTCCCCTCTCCCGAACCACTGGACATCGTGGAGGTGGACGCCGTTCGGACACTGGTGGCCGCGGGCATCACCCCCATCGCCTGCGGCGGGGGCGGTGTCCCCGTGATCCGGAAGGACAACACCCTGGAGGGCGTGGCCGCCGTGATTGACAAGGACCGGGCCTCCGCCCTCCTGGCTCACCTTCTGGATGCAGAGATGCTCGTGATCCTCACCGGGGTGGAGCAGGTGTATCTCAACTTCGGACGCTATAACGCCACACCCCTCCACCGGGTGCGCCTCGCAGAACTGAAAGCCTATGCCCGGGACGGACACTTTCCCCCCGGAAACATGGGGCCCAAAGTGGAGGCGGTGATCCGGTTTCTGGAAGGAAACAGCAACCGGAAAGCCCTCATCACCTCCCTTGAGGCCCTTCCCGATGCCCTGGAAGGGAAGACGGGCACCTGGGTGGAACCATGAAGCGGACCCTGCAGGAGGCCTGGCGGGGATACCGGGCCCGCACCCTCACCGCCTGGATCGCCATGGGGGTGACCGCTCTGCTTCTTTTGATCTTCGGAAGCGCCCTGGCCACGGGCGTGGGGTTTTATCTCTTCCTTCAGAAAATCCGGAACGAGTTCGTGGTGGATGTGTATCTGGAACCGGGGCAGACCGCATCCCGCCTGAAGGAGATCCGGGAGACGCTGGAAGGGCTCGGAGGGGTGGCGAAGGTGGAATATGTGGACCGGGAAAGGGCCACACGGGACTTCCTCTCCCGCTATCCCCAGTATCAGCGTTTTTTCCGCTTTTTCCTGGACGTGCCCTTCCCCCACCATTTCCGGGTCACCCCCAAGACCTACTGGCGAACCAGCGCCTTTCTCTCTTATCTCGGTGAGGTGGCCCGGAGTCTCCCGGGGGTGGACGACGCCTATGCCGGTGGCCGGTGGCTCGCCCGGCTGGAACGGTTTACGTTTCTGCTGACGGTGATTTCGGGTGCCTTTCTGCTGGTGGTCTTCCTGGCTCTGGCCATCGTGGTGGCCCAGACCATCCGTCTGACCGTCCTGGCCCGCCACGAAGTGGTTCACCTTCTCCTGCTTCAGGGAGCTCCCCTTTCCATGGTGCGCGCTCCCTTTGAACTTCTGGGGGCGGTGTATGCCGGCGTGGGGGGACTGCTGGCCGCCGGGGGGGTGTGGGTGCTTCTCCAGGTGCTCCACCGGGTGCTTGTCCCCTATTCTGTAACGGTGGAAGGCGGCATTCTGGGCGGGCTGGTGCTTTTCGCCCTCCTCATGGGGTTTGCCTCCGCCCGAAGCACCATGGACGACCTCCTGGATCAGGAACTCCCGGTGTGACCATGCGTTTGCTGCTCTTTTCGCTGGCAGTGGTGGCGGCGGTCCCGACCCTTTCGGCCCAGGACCGGCTTGAGGAAACCCGGGAACGCATCCGCCGGATGGAGCGGGAACTCCGGGAGACCCGAAAACGTCTTTCCCGGCTGAAGCAGGAAAAAGCCGCCCTGCTTGCCCAGGTCCAGACCCTGGAAGAGCAGGAACGGCTGCTGGAGCAGATCCTTCAGGACCTCACCCTTCAGGAGCGCCTGCTGGATGTCCGGATTGCCCGCATCAATCGGGAAATTGTGCGCCTGGACTCCACCCTGGAGGCAGCCGTGGATCAGATGATTGACGGCATGGTGTTTCTGTATAAATGGCCCCGGCCCCATCCGCTGGCCATTCTGTTAGAGGCCCGGAATCTTTATGACGGCTTCATGGCCCTGAAGGCTGCGGATGCGGTGATGACTTACAGCGAACGCCTGTATGAGCGGGCAGTGGAGGTTCAGGACAGCCTGGAATATTTCCGGCGGCTCCGGGAAGCGCGACGGGCAGACCTGCAGGCGGTCCGGAAACGGTTTGAGGCCCGACGGGCCGAACTTGCCCGGACCCGGAAGGAAAAGCGCTCCCTTCACCAGAAACTCTCGGCCCGGGAGAGAAAGGAACTGGCCCGGATCCGGGAACTCCAGAAAACCATCCACGAGCTGGAGGCCCTGGTCCAGAAAATCCTGAAGGAACGGGAAGAGGCCCGGCGCCAGGCCAGGGTGGTGGAGGGGATGGGCCGCCCCCTCGCCGGACGGAAGCTCATCTGGCCGGTATCTTCTCGCCGGGTGGTGGCCACGTTCGGGGTGAACTATCATCCCAAATACAAAACCCGGACCCGGAACAAGGGCATTGACATTGACGCCGGCGCGGGGACCGTGGTCCAGGCAGTGGATCGGGGAGAGGTGGTCTATTCGGACGAATTCCTGGAATACGGCGGCCTGGTGATCGTGGACCACGGGAGCTTCTATTCCCTCTATGCCAATCTTGGCCGGCGTCTGG
>WFYF01000183.1 GCA_015490255.1 Caldifarciminota bacterium | reverse complement strand
TTGGGCAGGTGGATGTGCAGCAGTCCGTTGCGATATTCCGCCTTCACCTTGTCCCAGTTCACCGGCGCCGGAAGCTGGAGGCTCCGGTGGAACCGGCCCCACAGTACCTCGCCATAGAGCAGGGTGTGGTCGTCTTTCAGTTCATAGGGCATCCGGGTCTCTCCGGAGATCACCAGGGCGTTGTCCTGGGCCCGCACCTTCAGGTTGTTCACCTCGGCGCTCGGAAGAACCATATACACCTCAAAGGAATCAGGCGTCTCCACCACATCCACGGCCGGGGTCCACACCATTTCGCCGGACTCGGTGACGGCCGCCGGTTCATAGGTGCCGAAGAACCGGCGGAAAATGTCGTCCAGCGCCCGATCAATTTCCCGGATGAGGGACACCGGAGAGGTGTAGCCCATGCCTTCCCGTTTCATCAGCGTCCCTTTCATGGCTCCACCTCCTGTTGGGTTGTGTCTCCTCATCCTTTTGATCTGAACTGGCCAGGATGTGGGCCATGCTGTGTCAGATAATCTCAACGTGCAATTATATTATAATGTTAGGGGGTCGGGCTGTCAAGCCCCCGGGTTTGTCAAAAAATTCAATCTGGTAACCCAAAGAAGTCCGCGGGTACAGATGTCTTTTGAAGCGGAATCACCCCCACCCCAACCGGGGCCCCCGAGGGATTTCCGCAAGGAAATCCCTCGGGGAAAACTCTCCCCCCAAGTTCACCCCATGCGGTTTTCCTGAGAAAACCGCATGGGGACCCCGAGCGAATGCGTTTTGCTAAACTTTTCTTATGTGTTCTAACGGGGCCCCCATCCAATTCCCAGGGGAATTGGATGGGGTGAACCCTCTCCCCTCCCCTGGTGGGAGGGACTGGGGGAGGGGGGAATGTCCGAAGTTATGTCCGAACCTCAGCCGGATGTCCGGCCCAGGCGCGGCGTTTCTCTGTGGCCTTTTTGAGGCTTTATCTTCATGGCGGAAGGGGAAAGCTGGAGGCCGGGTCACGCTGTCCCCGAAGTTCCGCATGAAACATGTGCAGAATCGGGAGCGAGCGGTCTCACCCCTCCCCGAGGTGGGCCAGCACCCGCCGTACCTCTTTCTGCCCGAAGGGATTCAGGGAAGCAAAGGGGGCAAAATCGGGCGGACGAAGTCCCAGGAGCATCTCTCCCAGGAGGCGATAGGGGGTGAAGCGGACCCGGGGGAGAAGCTTCCGAACCTGGTCTTTTTTCCCCAGAAGAAGAGCCGCTTTATAGGTCATGGAGACTTCCGCATCGGGCGTCAGGGCGTCCGCCTCCCGGGCGTGGGCGAGGGCTTCCTCCTCCATGCCCAGAAAGGCTTCCACGCGGACCAGGCTGGCGAGGGCCAGACGTTCCCAGAAGGTGAACCGGAGGGTGCGAAAAATCTCCAGCGCCTCCCGGTAAAAATCCAGGGCCAGAGCGAGCTCGTCCAGGATGAAACTCACGTCTCCCAGCCGGAGCAGGTTGATCCCGCGATCAAACAGGTGTTCAGCCAGTTCCAGAGAAGTGAGGAAATATTCCCGGGCCTTTTCCCATCGCTTTTCTTTCAGGTGGATCCATCCGATGTTGAACAGGATGCTGGGGATTTCGGATGCAAGTCCATATTGTCTGGCCAGCGTCAGGCAGCGCTCATACCAGAACAGGGCCTTGCGATGATGGCCCATCATGTCGTGCCAGATGCCCAGGGATACCCGGTACGAAATGTGCTCAAGGGGCGAAAACCCGTGGCGGAAGGGGAACAGGGCCACCAGGCAGGCCTTCATCCGGTCATACTGCTCCCGCCAGTCATACAGCTCCACCAGGCCGAACAGGGCGTGTTTCCGGAGGGTTTTCCGACGGAGGAGGGAGCGAAAGATTCTTTCAGCCTCCTCATACGCCCCTTCCCGCATCCGGCGCAATCCGGCGATCAGCCAGCGCAGGCTCCGGAATTTCCCTCCGGTCTCTTCCAGAAATTGCTCCATCCGGTCCAGCTCGTCATGAAGGGCCTGGAAGTACCGGCGGTCGGTGGCCTCCACCCAGAAGGGAAGGGCGTCGCGGAAGCGACGGGCCAGGGTATACCACCGGGCGATCTCCTGGGGATCCCGTCCGCTTTTTCGACCCCGATCCGCGAGAAAAGCGTAATGGCGGCGCTTCCGGGCAGGGGGGATGGAGGCCAGGAGGGCTTCCGCCAGGGGTTCACCGGAGATTTCCATCCCGGCGGAGGTTTCCCGGATCGCCCCGGCTTCCAGGAGCTCCCGGCGAATCGCGGCGGACCATTGCGGGAGATCCTCCTCCCGGAGGGGAACGCCCGCACAGGCGAGGATCTCAAGACCGCGCAGAGCTGGACGCGACAGGTGCTGCACCCGGGAGAGATACACGTTGCCGGCTTGAAGGGGTGTCCCGTGACGAAGGGCCGAAAAAAGGGAAAACACGCAGAAAAGATTTCCCCCGCACCGTCTGGCGATTTCTTTCATGTGGGTCCGGGGGACGTCGGCCGCCAGGTTCTGGAGAAGAGAAAACACGGAGTTTTCGGGCAGGGGTGCAAGACGAAGAACCGCCGGGGAGC
>WFYF01000182.1 GCA_015490255.1 Caldifarciminota bacterium | reverse complement strand
GTCCTGGCCGGCCTGGGGATGGGGAGCCGGCGTGGCCACGGTGCTCCTGCTGGTGGGAGGAGCCAACCTGTTCTGGGCCCGGAACCGAATTGAGCGTTTTGTGGTCTCCTCCATGATCCGCCAGGTCACCCTGGCCGCCCGGATGGTGGTCACCCTCTCACCGAAAGCGCGTCTTGCTTTCCTGGAGTGGCTGGTCCGGACCGAGGCCGCGGTGTATGCGGCGATCATAGAGGGAGACTCGGTGGTGGCTTACGCCACGGCCTTCCCCGGATTTCTCCCGGTTCGGAAAACCCCTGTTCCGGGAAAGGTCTATGCCCGGGATCTGCCCATCGGCGAAGTGCGGGAGGTCTATGCCCCCCTCCCGGCAGGGCGGCTGCTGCTTTACGGATATCCCTATTTTGAAGCCATGGCCTGGATACGGCCCATTCTGCTCCAGGGCGTGGTGTCCCTCGTCCTGGTGAGCCTGCTCATCGGGTCTGGCGTGACGGGCATCCACCTCTGGCGAACCACCCGGTGGGAGGCCCGCCTCCGGGAGACACAGATGCGGGAGAAACTGGAACTCCTCCGGGAGGTGGCTCACGAACTCAAAAGTCCCCTGGTGGTGGTGAGCATGGGCCTGCAGCACCTGCTTCGGGAGGACCTTCCCCCCCACCGGAAGAAAGACATCCAGGACCTCCGGCGACAGGTGGAGGCCCTGGTGGGACTCATCCAGACCGCCCTGGAGCGCACACCCCCGGGCATCACGGCTCAGCCCATCCAGGCTGCGTCTCTGGTGGAAGACGTTCTGGCTTCTCTGGAACCCCTGATCCGGGATAAGGGGCTGCGGGTCCACACGCGTGTGGAGATTTCCACCCTGCAGGCGGATCCTTTCTGGCTTCGCCAGGGGTTGCGTAACCTTGTCCAGAACGCGGTGGAAGCTTCCCCGCCCGGTGGAAGTCTGTGGATCACCCTTCGCCGGGAAGAGAACGGCGTGGTCATCCTGGTGGAGGATGAGGGTCCGGGCATTCCGGAGGGGGCCGAGGCGTCGGCCTTTCTCCCCGGATGGTCCACCCGGCCCGG
Source organism: Caldifarciminota bacterium (assembly GCA_015490255.1). GTDB lineage: Bacteria > Hydrothermota > Hydrothermia > S141-80 > S141-80 > S141-80. The sequence continues at coordinate 3,753 of WFYF01000182.1, read as the reverse complement.
GGGAAGCGGTCTGGGCCTTCCGCTGGTCCGACGGGTGGCCCGCCTCCACGGGGGCGAGGTGATCCTCAGTCCCCGGCCGGAAGGAGGCACCCGGGCCCGGTTGTGGATTCCCCAGAAGGAGGACAACGGTGAAAGCTGAGGTCTGGCTCGTGGAGGACGACCCGCTTCAGCAGAAATTCCTTCGGGAATTTCTGGAGCAGCAGTATCGGGTGGAGACGTTTGATCGGGCCGCTCCTCTGATGGAACGTCTCCAGAACAGGATTCCCGATGTGATCTTGCTGGACTATCGCCTCCCGGACCGAACGGGGCTGGAGATTCTCAAAGAGATTCACCACCGGGCTCCGGAGCTTCCGGTGATCGTGATCACCGCGTATGGCCGGATTGAGGATGCGGTGGAAGCCATGCGGGCAGGGGCCTTTTATTATCTAACCAAACCGGTGGATTTTGATACCCTGGAAAGCCTTCTGAAACGTGCCCTGGACCATCATCGTCTGGTGGAGGAGCGCAACCGCCTCCGCCGGCTTCTGGAAAGCGTTCCCGTGGAGGGCGTGGCGGAGTCCGCCGTGATGCAGAAAGTGCTGGCCACCCTCCGGAAGGTGGCGCCCACCGACGCCACCGTGCTTCTCACCGGGGAGTCCGGGACCGGCAAGGAGTGGGCCGCCCGCATGATCCACGCCCTCTCTCCCCGGAAAGAAGGGCCTTTTGTGCCGGTCCATATCGCCGCCCTGCCGGAAAGTCTGGTGGAAGCGGAACTCTTCGGGGTGGAGCGGGGCGCCTTCACGGATGCCCGGGAACGCCGGATGGGCAAGCTGGAAGCCGCCCATGGAGGGACCCTGTTTCTGGACGAGATCGGGGAACTTTCCCCTCCTGTGCAGGTGAAACTCCTCCGGTTCCTCCAGGACCGCCGGGTGGAACGCCTGGGAAGCACCCGGCCCGTAACGGTGGACGTGCGGATCGTGGCCGCGACCAACCGGGATCTGGAACGCCTGGTGGCGGAGGGCCGTTTCCGGGAGGACCTCTTCTATCGCCTGAACGTGGTGCACATCCATCTTCCGCCCCTGCGGGACCGTCGGGAGGACATTCTGCCCCTCGCCCGGTTTTTCCTGAAACAATACGCCCGGAAATACGGCAAACCTGTGGAAGACCTGGACCGGGAGGTGGTGGCCTTTCTGCTGGAATACCCCTTCCCCGGAAACATCCGGGAACTCCAGAACATGATGGAGCGGGCGGTGGTGATGGCCGAGGACCGGGTGATCCATCTGGAGGACCTGGCCCTGCCTGTCCGGGAGCAGCCCGCCGCCCTTCCGGAGGGAAGTTTCCTGGACGAACGCCTGCGGGCCTATGAGCGGGAACTGATTCTGGATGCCCTGCGCAGAGCCGGAGGCGTGCAGACCCGCGCGGCTGCCCTTCTGGGGCTCTCCGAGCGGGCGCTCCGGTATCGCATGAAACGCCTGGGGATGGAAAACCCTTTCCGCACTTCCAGGTAAAGGACGGCGTTCGACCATCCCCGTCGCCCCTTCCGACCTTTCGGGACGAATGCTGGCGCAGAGAATGCGCGTTCTGCCGCACAGATCCGGGATTCCGAAAATGGCAATCGTTTTGCTGCAATGCCTTCGGTCACACCAGACTTGAAAAAGGAGGTTGAACCATGAAGCGGATGACCATGCTGGCAGGGCTGATCCTCCTCGCGGCCGGGCTCCAGGCCCAGCCGCCCTACGATCCGGAGCGGGATACCCTGCTCACCGGAAAGGTTGTGTCCATCGTGCGGGACAGCACCCGTCCGGAAGAAATCCGGGTGGAGGTGGTCACGCCTCACGGGGACACCGTGCTGGTCCATCTGGGGCCCGGATGGTTTCTCCACCAGCGTATGCGGTTGCGGGCCGGCGACACCCTGTGGATTGAGGGGTCCCTCCAGCCCGGGGAAATGGTGGCCCGCCGGATCCGGGGGCCCCGGGGTTCCTGGGCGATGGAACTCCGCACCCGGGAGGGTTTCCCCCTCTGGATGAAACGAATGGAGATGCGTCGCCAGGGTGAGGCCGATACCCTTGTCGGACGGGTGGTGGGCATGCGAGAGGTGCTCCCCGATCGGGGGTTCTATCCTCACATGGAAGTTGCCCTCCTCACTCCTGAAGGAGAGACCCTTCAGGTGATGCTGGGTCCCACCTGGATGGTTCGGGAACGTGTTCGGATGGGGGATTCCCTCCGGTGCGTGGCAAATCCGGTGGACGGAATGGGACGGATGGAGGGGAGAATGGCGTGGATGGCCCGCATGATGGAAAACATGGAGACCGGCGAGCGGATGATGTTCCGGGACGAACGGGGCATGCCCATGTGGGACGCAGAGGGAATGGATATGGGGATGGGCATGCCCATGCAAGGACAGGGTGGCGGTTCTTCTCGCTGGCCCACGGAAGGTGGCATGGGACGCCGGGGGAGGTGAAGAAACCATGATGCTCCTCTGGATCCTTGGATTTTCGGGATGGTTCCGGGCGGGAGGGGCCTGGACCAGCAACCTGTGGCTCCTCCCCTCCGCCCCGGGGGGCGGAGGGTGGACGCTGGATGGCTATGCTCACCACACCGCGGAGGGGTGGGGATGGTACGGATGGGGTCAGGTGGAACAATACCTTTCCTCGCCGACTCCTGTGCTCTTCGCCTATCCCACCTTCGGGGTGTGGGCGAGTTCAGATGTCCAGGCCTTTGCCGAAGGGGAGATAACCTGGGCGTCCCGGTCGGACTATCCCCGGAGTCTGGCCTTCTCCGCCGGGCTCCGGGGGCACCCGGGAGAATTCCGCATCCATCGGGTGGTGAGCCTCACCTATCCCGTGGACGACTGGCGGCTGGAGGTGGTGGGCCGGCATACGTGGCGGGGATCGAGAAATTATCTTGCCCTGGAAGGCTTTGCCGGGGGTATGGTCCGAACCCTGGAGGGCACCCCATCCGGAGCGGACGTCCCCTTTCGCCCCGGCGGGCCCTGGATGGGCAGAATGGGAGGGGGAGAGATGTTCCAGACCCGGATCACCGGAGGGCGGGCCGGTTTGCGCCTGTGGCTTGGTTTGGAACCGGACCGCTGGACCCGGCTGATCTTCTGGGGTCAGGCCCAGGCTGCCACCGGAGACGCCCTGACCGTGATGGAATTCACCCGGGACCCGGAAAACCTCCTGCTGGGAAGTCCCTATGCCTACCACGCGCTGGAAGGCGGTCTGCGGGTTGTGCTGGATCTTCCAGGACGTCTGCAGCTCCGGGGCCGGGGTGGACTCTCCCGGCGATGGTATCTCACCGGCCGGCAGGACGTTTCGCTGCAGGTAAACGGGGGTGTGGAGCGCGCCCTCCGGGTCCGGTGGAGTGCCTTTCTTGAGGGAAGCTTTTTTCGGAACCTTTCCTCGGATTCTCTGGCGACGGCCATCCGGGTGGATCTCCGGACGGGCCTGCGGTATATGTGGTGAGGAAGATTAGCGGGAGATCAGCACAAGATTGGCCTGTCCTATACCTTCTGAGCCCATCCTCCTGTTGGGAGCCCCGGGGAGAGGGCCTGTCCCCTCCCCGGGGTCTGTTTTTTGACAAACTCCCCCCCGACCTCCATACTTCCTTCAAGGTTGCTTCAAAAACCAGGAGGGGGACATGAACCGAAAACGCGCAGCACGCTGTGACCTGACCCGTCCGGAAAAACGTTTCCGTTTACAGGCGGAACCCTTCGCCGACACGAACCGGACGGCAGGGCAGAACGCTTCTGCGTAGGGGGATTCTGTGCTGTCT
>WFYF01000181.1 GCA_015490255.1 Caldifarciminota bacterium | reverse complement strand
TCCATATCCGGGGCGGGCGGGGCAACGAGGTGGCCCTGGTGGTGGACGGCATTCCGGTGCGGGACCCCCTTTCCGGTTCGGCCCTCACCCTGGAGCTTCCCACATCGGCCCTTGAGGAGCTGGAGGCTCTGATCAGCGGCTATCAGGCTGAATACGGCAACGCCATGTCCGGGGTGATCCGCCTGAACATCCGGGAAGGAGGCGATCGGCTCTCCGGGAGGCTGCGTCTGCGAACCGACTCACCTTTGCTGTGGGTATACAAACGCAACCATCTGATGGACTTTTCTCTGGAAGGTCCCCTTCCCGTGCGAAACCTGACCTTTTTCTCCGCCCTCCGTCTGGAAGGGAACAACACGTATCTGCCATACCGGGACAATCTGAAAAGCAGCCTGTTTGGGCGGACCTTCCCCTTTGCGGAAAACACCTTTTCCCTGGTGGGGAAGGTCACCTGGCACCCCACCGCCCGCTGGAAGTTTTCCCTCACCCACACCTACACCGGCGAGGTGTCTCAGGGGTATGAATATTCCCGCTATGACTATCCCTTTGCCTATCGCTTCCCCTATCGTTATATGTATCACCTGGAAGGCTATCCCGTGTTCAACCGGGAAGGCGTGTCCACCATACTGGGCATCTACCGGATCACCTCCCGATCCCTCACCGAACTCCGGTTTTCCCGGTTTTTTTCCCACCTTCGTCTGGATGTGGACGGAAAGCACTGGACGGAATACCGGCCCTTTGACGATGTGGTGGACAACATTGAGGGGGGAGAAGGCGGAGACGGATGGTTCTGGGACACGGGAGACGCTCCTTTCTGGCACGATCACTTTTCCGAAACCTTTACGGGAAAGCTTGACTGGACCTGGTTTTTCTCGTCCATCCACCAGTTCAAAACCGGTCTCCAGCTGGACTGGATGAACCTGCAGTGGCTGGACATCCAGTATCCCTGGTATTACGATCCCGAGGGACTGGGGCTGAACCACGACCTGTTTAACGTTCACACCTACACCGGGGCAGTCTATGTGCAGGATCGCATTCATTTCGCCGGGATGGTGGCCCACGTGGGACTCCGTCTGGACGGCTGGGCTCCGGGACGGTTTCTGGAAGACGCGGTGGTCCGGCGCCTGCAGGATCCCGGGCTTCATCCCTTTGTCCGTTCCCAGTTTGAACAGTTCCTGAAAGAAGTCCCCGAGATCGGCGGTCAGCGGGTCCGTCTGTATCTCTCCCCCCGTTTCGGGGTGTCCTTCCCCATCAGCGACCGGGACAAGTTCTTTTTCTCCTATGGCCGGTTCTCCCAGCTTCCGGATCTGAAATACGTCTATACCCGCCTGGGGGATCGCACCACCTCCTCCTATGAGCTGTTTGGCAACCCTGCGCTCCGACCCACCCTGACCGTGGCGTATGAAGCGGGGTTCCAGCACGCGCTGGACGCCTATTCGGTGCTGGAGGTGAACGCCTATGCCAAGGACATCTTCAACTATCCCACCGCCATCCGGGTGCCCGGGATTCCTCCCAACCCCTCCTTCTGGATGTATGTGAACAGCGATTATGCCCGCTCCCTCGGGCTGGAACTTGCCCTGTCCCGCCGGTTTGATCCCCATCTGTCCTATCGCCTGGAAGCCACCGTCTCTCAGGCCAAAGGGCGCTCGTCCACGGCGGAAGACGCCCTTTTCCGTCCCCAGGAACGGACCCTGCGGGAAGAGTTTCTCCGCTGGGACCGGCCCTGGAAGCTTTATGCCCACGTGGCCTATCGCACGCAGGAGGGAGAGCGGATCGCCTTCCTCCCCGACCGTTTTTATGCCGCACTTTCCGTCTCCTTCATGGCCGGCCGGCGCTACACACCGGTGGACTCCCTGGGTAACCGGGGTGAGCGGTATAGCCGGGTTGGTCCACCCTGGAAGCGGGTGGACCTCACCCTATCCCGGGATTTCCGGGTGTCCGGACGGGATCTCCGGATCCGGCTGGAGGTGCGGAACCTCTTCAACTGGCGGAACGCCTATTACGTGAACCCCCTCACCGGCAAGCCCTATGAGCCCGGGGATCCTCTGCCTCCCCGTGCGTTTGAGATCGCCTATTTGAATCCGGCCCGATATACCGAAGGGAGAAGCGTGTATGTGGAAGCGTCCATCCGGTTTTGACCTTCTGCTGGTGGCCGGGCTGGCCCTTCCCTGGCCGGGCGGAGCGCAGCTTCTTGAAAACCTGGGAAACATCAAGGTGGGCACCACGGTGTTTTCCTTTCTGAAGATTGATGTCGGGGCCCGTTCTGCCGGGCTGGGGGGCGCTTATGTGGCGCTGGGACAGGACGCACCGGGCGCTTTTCACAACCCCGCCTCCCTGGCCTTTGTGGAGGGACTTCAGTTCGGGACGATGGTGGCCCGGTATTTGCAGGATTTCACCCTGAGTTATGCCGCTTTCTCCATCCCCCTTTCCCCCTATGACCGGGTGGGGGTGATGGCCGGGGCCCTTACCCTTCCGGATTTTGAGGGGACCGATGAATATCACCCGGATGGCACGGGAGAAAGCGTGTCCTTCCGGGACGTGGCCTTGGGACTGTTTTATGTCCGGAAGCTCTCCAGCCGTTATGCCGTGTCCATTACGACCAAGTTCCTCCAGGAAGTGCTGGATCGGGACGAGATCCGGGGACTGGCGCTGGACCTGGCGTCTTACTACTGGGTGGGGTTCCGGGACATCCGGATCGGCATGGGCATTTTCCACATCGGTCCGGATGTTGGGGTGCGCGGAGGAGGCCGGTTTCCCCTTCCGGTTACCTTCCGGGCCGGGGTGGCCGGTCGGCCGGTTGAAGGGGTCCTTCTCTCCTTTCAGGTGGAAAAAGCCGTGGACAACGCAGAGGTTTTCCGTCTGGGTGGGGAGTGGGATCTCCATCCCTATCTGACGGTTCGGGCGGGACTTCCCCTGAACAACCGGCCGGTGGGAAGCGGTCTCACGGGATGGGCCGCGGGCTTCTCCCTCACCCCGAAGGCCTTCCGGCTGGACTATGCCTTCACGGATATGGGTCTGCTCGGCGGTGTGCACCGGCTGGGTCTGGAGGTGAATCCGTGAGAGAAGGGCTTGCTGCTCTTTCTGTGTTTTTGCTCTTTGCCGCGTGCGGGACCAAGATGCCCCTTCCTCCCCGGGGCGAAGGGCAGGTGCTCACCGATTCGTCTTTCGTCCGGGTGCAGGCGGTGGACTTCCCCGGAGAAACCCTGGTGGATCTGACCTTCGGGGACGGGCTTTTCGTCCTCACCCCCGATACACTGTATAAACTCCGGTTTGACGGTTCCTTCACCGGAGCGATCTTCGGTGGCATCCAGCGGGGGACAGCGCTGACCCAGCGGCGGAGCGACGGCAAAGTTTTTGTGGTGGACGAAGCGGCAAAGGCCGTGTGGGCCTATCCTTCGGACGGAAGTCCCATGCCGGAAACGGTGCTGGTGGATCCGGAATGGGTGGCGCCCCGGGGGGTGGAAGCGACAGACGAGGCCATCTTTGTGGCCGATTCCGCGCTGGACATGGTGTTCCGGTATGTTTTTGACTCCACGGGGATTCGCAAAGACACCTTTCTGGCTCCCGGGGAAGGTTTTCTGAACGCCCGGGGACCGGCGGGCCTGTTCCTGGACTATCAGAACGCCCTGTGGGTGGTGTCTTCGGAAAAACACTGGGCCAACCAGGTTACCGTGTCCCTTCCGCCGGCTCTGCTGGGCCATGTGGGGGATTCGCTGGGGGAAGGCGGCAGCGATCCCGGACGGCTTTTCCTCCCCCGGGATGTGAGCGGGGATCTGTTCAGTCGGGTGGTGGTGGCGGACTTCGGCAACCGGAGGCTCCAGATCTTCTCGGCCCTGGACGGCCGGTTTCTCCAGGCCTTTGCTTCGCCGGACAGCCTCGCACCTGTGAGTGTCACCATGTCTGCGGACGGCAAGAAGATCTGGGCCGGGTTTGCCGGACGGCTGGAACGGTATGAAACGCCGCAGATCCCCGAGTTTCCCGATTACGATCCGGGGTATGAGGAACCATGATTGCGTTGTTTGAGGCCCGGGGTTACAAGAGCCTGCGCCGCGCGAGCGTTCGCCTGCGGCCCTTTCAGGTGGTCATCGGCCCCAATGCCAGCGGGAAAACCAATGTTCTTGAGGGATTTTCCTGTCAAAAGCGCACCCAAACCCTGACGGAGTGGTTCGCATGAAACGCATGATTTTCCGGGCTGTGGCAGGGATTTTTGCGGTCGTTCCGGCCCTGGGGGCCCAGACCATCACCTATCGCACGGTGAACATCGGGAACAGCCTCTTCACCGTGTCCAACTTCGGTATGTTAGGCACGAGTTTTGACGTGCCGGGCAGCGTTTCCTGGGAATATCCCCGGGGCAGCAACACCGAGCGGCTGGACAAGGCGGGTCTGTGGATTGCCACCAAGGTGAACGACACGGATTCCATCCGGATCACCACCACCGTATACAACAGCCCCTCCTTCACCCCCGGCGGTCAGGGGTTTGAGTTCTCGGCCATGGACACCATTGCCGAACGCTCCATCCTGCCCACTTCATCCTATTATGACCCTGCGAACGCGGTTTCGGAACAGGATTTCGTCATCCGGTTCAACGACTTTGTCTGGCCCACCGGTCCGCCCCCGGAGCACCGCCCCCTGGGCGCTTATGTGGAGATGAAAACCTACGCGTGGAGTTATTCCTATATTGACGACATCGTGATCGTGGACGTGTCCATCGTGAACCTGGGAACGGTGGGCGCCTGGCGGGAGGTGTATGTGGGGATGTATGCGGAACTCGTGTCTGGAAACCGGGACTTCTGGGGTGACGATTTCGCCCGCACGCCCTTCTTCCAGCACAAGCGGGTGTTCTATAACGACACCCTGAAGCTGGCCTATGAGCGCAATGACGGGACGGACGTTCTGGCCACGGGATTCGGCGGGGTCCAGTTTCTGGGGGTGATTTCGGGCGATCGGTATATTCCCGCGGACTCCTTTGATGTGGTGTTCATCTGGTGGCCCTGGGAGACCGGCCGGACCACCTATCTCCCGGATGCCTGGTGGTGGGACAACTACATGACCTTCCAGGACACGATTTTCCCCAACGTGGACGACGCCTATCTTCAGAACAACCCCTATCCGGATCCGGTAGCCTTCCTGAAGGTGGGACCTTTTGATTTTGTGGGCGTGGGGGAAACCCTCCATGTGGTGTTTGCCTTTGTGGGGGGCACCGAAGGTGTGGTCTATCCGGAAGAAAACCTGTTCGCCAATGCGGAATGGGCCCGGCGGGCTTTCCTTTCCCGATATGTGCTGCCAGCCCCCCCGCCTTCCCCCCATCTCGTGGTGCGCACCGACCGGAACCGGGCGGAGCTTTTCTTTGATCCTTCTCCGGAGGAGGCCGTGGACCCCAACACGGGGGAAAAGGACTTTGAGGGATACCGGATCTGGCGACGGCGGGGAGAGGCCAGCGCTGAGGACTCCGGATGGGTGCTCCTGGCCACCTTTGATGTGGTGGACGACTTTGGCTTCAACACGGGCCTCCCGGTGAAGGTGGGAAGCGGGGAATTTGCGGGGTGGTATCGTTTTGTGGACGAGGGGGTGAAGGACGGATTCACCTATACCTATGCGGTCACGTCCTTTGACCGGGGCAACCCGGATCTGGGGCTTGAGAGTCTGGAGAGTTCAAGGCTCCAGAACGCCACCACGGTGGTGATCTCCCCGGCGCCCCGTTCGCGCAGGAGTCTGAACATCCGGGTGTATCCCAACCCCTACCGGTTTTCTTCCCTGTTTGACGGCAGCACGGTGTTTGACCGGGTGGTGGTGTTTGACAACCTGCCGCCCCGGGCGCGCATCCAGCTCTTCACCCTTTCGGGAGAGCGGGTGTGGCGCTATGAGCACGACGACCCCTTCTCCTCCCGGGCCACCTGGAACCTGCTCACCGAGCACGGTCTGGAAGCCGCGCCGGGACTGTATATCTGGGTGGTGGAGGATCTCACCACCGGTGCAATGGCCCGGGGCAGGTTGATGGTGGTGAAATAGGGGTCGGGTCCCCGTTCAGGCTGAGCTTTATCCCCGGGGGATCGCCCAGCATAGTTCCTTTTTCTCACCCTGTGAAGACGGTGCACCGGCGGAGGTATCTCCGAGAGTTACTAACAGGCGGGGGGACGAAAGCGCCTTTTCCCACAAAGCGGGTATGCCAGGGCAGCGAACAGCAAGCGTTTTTCAGTCCTTTTGCCGGCTTGAGATCTGCGGGATATAAATCAGCGGAAGGTGGATCGGGTGTTCCCGAAAGCCAAACTCCACTGAAAGGTCCCGTACCCATCGCCGAAAATAGGGCCAGATCACCGGTGTGTGCACGAAAAGAAAAATGTGATAGAAAAACTTCTCCTCCACCGGGGCGGCCGTGCGATAAACCACACCGGCCTCAAGCGTCAGGGAAAACAGCCTGCGAACCCCTCGGGCAGAAACCCGTAGAGAAAAGGTCTCTTCCAGGACAAAGACATGCTCGTCCACAAGGTGAAAAACCGGTTTCCGTGCCGGTTCGTGGACACGATATGGCGGTCCCTTCCACATCTTCGCCCGGGAAGCTCGGACCCTGGTCAGGAATACGTCTACCAGCTCCAGCCCTCGGAGAAAGGCCTCCCACTCCTCCGGCGAAGGGAGAGGCTTTCCTTCTTCAGGCGGAATATGGAACGGAATGGCCATACCTTTCTCCCCTGTGCTCCCCAGACGGAGGCAGCGCACCGGTAGATTTTTTCATTTCAAAACGAATCCGGGGAGGACGTGACGATCTGACATATTCCATCGGCTCCGCATCACGAACCACCAGCCCGCCTTTCGCTTCGGGGCGGACCCGGATTTCCTTTCCTTTCACCCGGATGATGAACTCATAATCCGCACCGATGGCCTCCAGATATTTGGCAACACTGAGGATGGTGTGGTTGGCTTCAATCCGGGGAAATCGGGAAATCATCGCCTCATCCACACCCATTCGGCGGGCCACCTCCCGAATGGGTACCCCGGCCAGCCGCCTTGCCCTGTCCAGACCAAGGTTCAGGGCAAACTTGAAAAAATGGGCCTTCCGGGATACGGAATCCTTCAGGAGTTTCCGCAGCATGAAAATTCCCTCCGTTCATGTGCCCTGCACTTCTTGCAAAGGTCGCGATACTTTTTTGATGGGAGTTGACGTTTGTCCTTGTGGTCCACACAGTCCAGCACACAGATCGTACGGTGGGCCACACAGAAAAACACCCGGACATTTTTGCTTCCCATCAAACGGACCTCAAAAAGTCTTTCTCTCTTGGGACATTGAATTCTTTGCAAAACCCGCTACCTTTCAAGCCCTGAAATGATTTCCCGATCCCATGCCGTGATGAATTCAAGGAGATACATGATGTCCTCCACAAGCTCCTGCCCGCCCTGTGCACGGGCAATCTGCCGCAAGCACTTCTCAAATCGTCGCTCATTGAGGAAACAAAGCCGATATCCATCATTATGCTTGGCAAGATCCATGACATCTATGTCAAGTATAGACCCTGTTGATCGCCTTTTCAAGTCAAGATAGACCAGGAT
>WFYF01000180.1 GCA_015490255.1 Caldifarciminota bacterium | reverse complement strand
GGTTGGTCTCCTCCTCAAACCGTTTGACATACAGCCGTTCCCGGCGGGCATACACCTTCCAGTCCAGGAACCGGAGGTCGTCCCCGGGCGTGTAGGGCCGGTGCTCGGAGAACTGCACGGAAAAGCCGTGATAGGGAGAGCGGTGCTGCCCGGCGAGAAACCCCTCCACCACCACCCGCGCCCGCACGGGAAGCCGGGGAATGCTCAGAATCTCCTGGATGTTCATCCTTTCCTCCGGAACCGGGCGAAGGTCTCCACGTGGTGGGTCTGGGGGAAGAAGTCCCAGGGGGTCAGCCGGACCAGTTCATAGCCCGCTTCAAGAAGGACTCGGGCGTCCCGGGCCAGGGTGGAGGGTTTGCAGGAAAGATAGTGGATCTCCGGGATCCGGCGGCGGATGACCTCCGCAAGGACCCGGGCTTCCAGCCCCTGACGGGGCGGGTCCACCACCAGAAGGTCCACCTTTTCGGGAAAATCCGGAGCATGGGCTTCCACGGGTCCCACCCGGACCTCCACGTTGGGCAATCCGGCGTTGCGCACGTTGGCCTCCAGATCCAGCACCGAGGGGGTGGCCATTTCCACCGCGATCACCTTCCGGGCGCGTTCCGCCAGAAACAGGCTGAACAGGCCCACACCGGCATAGGCATCCACCGCCGTGTCCATCTCCGGGAGATCCGCCTGCCACTCCCTGATCAGGGCCTCCACCGCCGGGGTGTTCACCTGAAAGAAAGACAGGGCGCTCACCCGGTAAGCATGGTGGAGCACCCGTTCCCGGAAAAACCCCTGCCCCGTGATGGTCCGGGTTTCGTTCCCGAAGATCACGTTGGTCTTCCGGGGATTGATGTTTTCAAACACTCCCACCACCCGGGGGGAAAGGGCCCGGACTTTTTCCGCAAACCGCCGGGCGATGGCGGGTTCCTTCACCACAAACCCCACCAGGATCTCCCCGGTGTTCATCCCCATCCGCAGCACCAGATGCCGGAGTTTCCCGAAGTGGCGCCGTTCGTCATACACGGTGATGGGTTCTTCCGCAAGAAGGGCCCGGATGCCGTGCCACAGGGAATTCAGCGGTCCGGCGAGCACGGGGCATTCCGGGGCGTCCACCACCTCATGAGTCCCCCGGCGATAGAATCCCATGAGGATGCGCCCGTCCCGCCAGGCGAGGGGAATGATGGCCTTGTTGCGATAGAGGAAGGGGAAAGGTGTGGGGGAGGGACGGGTATCCTCTATGGGGATTTCCCGGACGCCGGCGATGCGCGCGAAGGCCTCCCGGACGATTTCCTTTTTCCACCGCAGCTGTGCCCCATACGAAAGATGCTGCCACTGACATCCCCCGCAGCGCCCGAACACCTCGCAGGAGGGCTCCACGCGCTCGGGGGAGAGGGTCAGGGCTTTCCGGGGCTCCAGGGTCATCCAGTCCGGGGTTTCCTTCACCACCACCCCCATCACCACATCCCCCGGTGCGCCCAGGGGAACGAACACCGCCTTATCCCGGAAATACCCCAGACCGTCCCCTCCTTCCACCATCTTCTCCACCCGCACCGGTCCCGCAAGAGGCCCTTCAGAAGGAGGTGGCGAAGATCTTTTCAAGGACCTGCCGGGCGAGGTCTTCAGCCGCCCGCGCCAGGCCTTCCTGCTCGCTCTCCGTTTCCGCGTCATAGGTCCCCCACGGTTCCAGATCCAGACTGAAGGAGGCGGTGGTGTCCCGCCGGTTCTCCACCGTCACCCCCACCTTGAGACGCACGCGATAGGAAAGAATCGTGCCCGCCTCGTCGTAGGTGTAGGGTTCCCACGTATAAGTTTTCACCGCACCCCGGAGCAGCATGTCCGCCCGGTCGGTATCGTTCACCACCCGCAGCCGTCCATCCGCATCCACCGCCCGGATCACCGCGCGGGTGAGATCCAGTTCCACCCCCGGCCGGGGGCTTTCGTTCAGAAACACCGGGATGGCGATGGTCCGCGCGCCTCCCGGTGCGCTCATGGAAAAGGTGTACACGCAGCCCGTCAGGGCAAGAAACAACCCCATCAGGCGTTTCATGGAAGCACCACCTGTTTGCGTCCCTCTCCGAGAAACGTCACGCCCCGCGGACGTCCTGTCACCTGCCGACCCAGAAGATCCACCCGGAAGGTCCGGGCCGCCGGTTTCTTTCGCGGACGGATCTCGGCCACGGCGGTGGCGTCTGAAAGGGCGTAAAACAGGTCCCGCCCCGAACCGTCGCTCTCGCTCCACACC
>WFYF01000179.1 GCA_015490255.1 Caldifarciminota bacterium | reverse complement strand
GGATTTCCCGGAGCAGGGGGCCTGTCAGGAGAAGGAGCAGGGCACATGCCCAGGCCAGCGTATACACCCGTGCCAGCACCGTCCCCAGCACCGCCGCCTGGAGGGTCATCACCACCAGGCCGTGCTCCTTCGGCCGATATCGGTTCCACCACCCGCGGAGAGCCATAATTAACCTTCCGGTCGGTTAATAGTATGCAGCATGAAAAGGGATCGTTCAGCCGGGGGCAATTCAGGGGTTTTCCGACCAGAGCATCATGCGGAGAATGTCCAGATAGGCCTGCTGAAGGGCCGGCACCTCCCGGGGGGAGAAAAGACCGCTCACCACCCAGAATCCCTTGCCCCACGGCACCACCACCACCACGGGGGGATCCGTGAGGGGAACACCACCCCAGAAAAGCCTGTCTGCAACGGGTTTGGGGCGCGCATTCCGCCAGCGTATCCTGGAGGTCCCATACACAGCCAGATGCTCGCGAAGCAACCACCGGGCCAGGGGATGGTCCGTGGGCGTCACCGTGGTGTCCCTTTCGTCCATCCCCAGGCCCAGCAGGCGGGCCTCCACGACGGTGGGCCGCTCCACGAACACCCGCCCTCCTTCCCGCACATACCGGTTCAGCTTCCGGATCTGGAACATTCGCTCCGGATGGGGACGCAACCACACCGCCGTGCTTCCGGCATAGGGGATCTGAAACATGCCAGAGAGATCGTCCAGTTCCGGCCACACCGTGAGGCCTTCCGGAAGCCCCAGCGTGTCCAGCGCGGCACGCGCGGTCCTTTCCCACAGCCTTCCTTCCGGCGTGGCCCCGCCCAGGGTGTGCCACAGCACCGCCCCATCTTTCCGGGCCTCTAACAGGGCCACCGCCTTCATTCCCCGGGGCCGCCCCGCTCCCAGCAGGGGCAGAACATAGGGAGAAGGGGGCGGATCCACCATCCCCCGCGCCGAGATGCCCTTCTCTCCCCACAGGCTGTAAAAGTCCTCCGGGAACAGCCGGACAAGGGGATGGGGAGACCACACGTGCACCAGAGAAGCCGGGGCATCCAGCCAGGTCCCCCAGGGGGAGGCCCCCTCAAGCCGCACCACAAAACGTCCCGGTGCGTTCACTTTCTCCCGGTCCCGGGGCCAGACCGGGGAAGGGCGCTCCGGCGGGAGGGGAAACACATCCACAGAAAGGGTGCGGACATCCACCTCCACCCCGTCCCGATAGAGAAAAACCCGCAGTGTCTCCCTGCGAAAACCCTCCCCGGACGGGAAAAGGGTGTGCAGGGGAATGTCCCGGTGGCTGAAGGGTGGCAGATCCAGCATCGTGTCCAGCACCGTGGTGGCCGATGCGGTCACCAGAAGACGAAGGACCTCCCCCTCAAAGGTGTCGTGAAAAACTTCAAGGGTATCCCCATAGCGGCCATCCGGTGCGCTCCGGCGGAACCGGCGGAAGGCGGTCCGCACGGGCTTGCAGGCATCCTTCTGCGCCAGAAAGAGGGGCGTGTCGTCCAGGATGGAAAGCCCCCGATCCCGCACGGACCAGGGGGCAAAGCCCGAAACCCGGAAATGGCGATAGGCCACGATCTGCCATGTCCACAGCCGAGCCTTAGCCCGGGCCCACCCGTCGGGCTCAAAGGCCGAATCCCCGAGCACGGTGGTGTAGAGATGAGGTGTGGGCCAGGGAACCCAGAGGAATTCCCCGATATACAGGGGCTTCTGATGCCTCCAGAGAAAGGTTTTCTCCGGCCAGAACCAGTGGCGCACGGGGCTGGGTCGGTTCAGGAAAAAGGCCTCCATGGGCCAGAGGAGATGCTTCGGGAATTCCAGCGGATAATGAATCCCGATCACGTCGCTTTTGCCATCCGGGTCGCCGTCCCCTTCAAAAAAGACCGGTCGGGTGGGATCCACACGGCGGGCTTCTTCCAGCCAGGAACCGAAAAGCCGCTCATACCGTTTCGCTCGGGCACGCTCCCCCCAGAGTTCGTTTCCCAGGCTCCACATCACCACGGAAGGATGATGCTGGAGGGTCCGGATCATGGCCCGGTGGTGGGCCCGAACGGCGGCGTCAAACAGGGGATCGTCCAGACGATAGAGCCGGTCGTCGTTGAACAGGGCCCCTTCCGGGATCATGAGCACCCCCAGGCTGTCCGCCAGGGCATACCACAGGGTATCCCAGGGTCGTGTGTGGGTCCGGAAGATCCGGGCGTTCATTTCCCGGATGCGCTGGAGGACCTTTCGGATATATTCCGGCTTTTCCGGGTTATAGGGGGGCCAGAAGCTCGTGCCGCACAGCACCACCTCCCGGTCGTTGAGGTAAAACTTTCCGTCGCGGGCCTCAAACCTGCGCCACCCCACCGCAATCCGGGCGGTCTCGCCGGGAGCAGAAATCTCCAGCGTATAGAGCCGGGGGGTGTCCGGCCACCACAATTCCAGGTTGGGCCGGTGCCACACCGCCCGCACTGACGTGCCGACTTTCTGAAATCTCCAGCGAGTTTTCTCCCCATCTGTAAGCCGCCCCGTCACGGTTCCGGCGCCGGAGAGTTCCACCCGCACCACCAAAGAGTCCGGCACGTGGGTTTCCACATCCACGTCCTGAATATACGGTCCGGGATACCCCCGGAGAAAGGCTTTTCCCCATAGGCCATATTGGTAGAAGCGCCCGCCGATGGGGGCGAGGGCCTGATCCCGGACGTTCTTGCGCACCTGGATCCAGTCCCGGGCCCCGGAAAGCCAGCGGGGCGGGTCTGCCAGCCGGGCCGCCCAGCTGTGAAGAACCAGTTCCAGGGTGTTGCGGCCGGGGTGGACGAAGGGGGTGATCTCCACCTTCCGGGGGAGGAAGTCGTCGCCCGGAAGGGTGATCCTGCGGC
>WFYF01000178.1 GCA_015490255.1 Caldifarciminota bacterium | reverse complement strand
CGCCGGAAGCACAGGATTTTTGTGTGGGGAGCGGGAATCAGCCTTCTGCTGCTCGCCGCAGGCTTCTGGCTCCTCCCCCTCCCCCGGGTGCCGGAACATTACAGCCAGGAGGTTCTGGACCGGAACGGGCACCGGCTCCGGGTTTTCCTCACGCCGGAGGAAACCTGGCGCCTGTGGGCCCCGCTGGACTCCCTTCCCCCCCTTCTGATTCAGGCCACCCTGTGTTATGAGGACCGTCGTTTCCCCTATCACCCCGGGGTGGATCCCCTGGCGGTTTTGCGGGCTCTGGGACAGAATCTCCGGGCGGGACAGGTGATTTCCGGTGCCTCCACCCTGCCCATGCAGGTGATCCGGATCCTGCATCCCCGACCCCGGACGCTGGGAAGCAAGCTGCTTGAGGCCCTCCAGGCCATCAAACTCACCGCCGTCTGGGGGAAGAAGAAAATCCTGGAGGTGTATTTCAACACCGCCCCCTATGGCGGGAACATCCAGGGGGTGCGGGCGGCGGCCTGGATGTATTTTGAAAAACCCCTGCACCGGCTGAGCCCGGCAGAAATTGCCTTTCTGGTGAGCCTTCCCCAGCAACCCACCTTCCGGTTTCCCCGGCTTTCCCGGGAGAACGCGCTGCGGCGGGCCCGGGATCAGGTGCTCCGGCGGATGCGCCGCTGCGGTCTCATCACCAGAGAGACCTATGCCCGGGCGCTGAACCAGCCGGTCCCGGTGGACTTCCGGCCCTTTCCCCGAAAGGCCCTGCATTTCACGGACTGGGTCCACGCACGGTTTCCTCAACGGGTGGTGCACACCACCCTGGATCCGGGGATTCAGGCCATGGTGGAGCGGCTCGTCGCCCGGGAGAAGGTCCGGATCCGCGAGATGGGGGCGCGGCATATGGCCGTCGTGGTGGTGGAGAACGCCACAGGAGCCGTGCGGGCGGCCGTGGGCAGCGCAAACTACGGGGATCCCGAGGGTGGTCAGATCCCCGGATTCGCAGTGCGACGTCCCGTGGGTTCCCTGCTCAAGCCCTTCCTGGCCGCCGTGGCCTTTGCAGAGGGGGTGGTCACCCCCCGGAGCGTGCTGCTGGATGTGCCCCGCCGGTTCGGCGGTTTCGCTCCGGTGAACTATGACAACACCTATACGGGATGGATCCCTCTGGACGAGGCCCTCCGGGAATCCCGGAACGTTCCCTTTGTGGATCTCCTGCGCAAAGTGGGCTGGGGGAGGTGGATCCGGTGGCTGGAAACGGCCGGATTTCCCTCCTCCCGCACCACACCCTACGGCCTGGCCGTGATCACGGGCGGGCTGGAGGCTTCTCTGCTGGGAATGGCGGAAGGTTATGCCATGCTGGCCCGGGGAGGGCAAAGGATTCCCCTGCGCGTTCGGGAAGATGAACCCATCCGGAGCCGGCGCGTGCTCCCCGAAGGGGCGGTGGCCCTGGTCCTGCGCATTCTGAAGGAGCGAGAGCGGCCGGATTTTCCCGGACAAAGAAGCTTGAAGGCTCTTCCGGTGATCTACTGGAAAACGGGAACGGCCTGGGGAAGAACGGATGCCTGGAGCGTGGGATTTACAGATCGCTATACGGTGGGGGTGTGGGTGGGGAACTTCACCCCGAAGCCCACGGAACATCTCTCGGGAGCCCACACCGCCGCCCCCCTGATGTTTGACCTGCTGGAGGCCCTGGGAGGAGACAGTCTACCCACAACTTCTTTGGATCTGATGCCGGTGGTGGTTTGCGGACATACGGGATACCCGATTCGTGCCATCTGCCCGGTGCGGGAAACGGTGGAGGTGCTGGGCAACCGGGTGCCGCCTCCCTGCCCCTATCACCGGGCGGTGTGGCTGGTGCTTCCGGACTCGGTGGCGGCCTGTGGAAAAACCGGGGGGCGGGTGGTCCGGGCGATTTCCTTAGATGCGCCGCCGGAGGTGCGCAACTTTCTTCCGGATCTCCCGCCGGCCTATCCGTCGTGCGATGAAACGGGAGACCTGGTGGTGGAGAGCCCGGCGGAAGGGGTGTATGTCCGTTCTCTCCAGCGCCAGAAAGGCGTGCTCTTGCTTGCCCGCACCTCGTCCCCGCCGGTGTTCTGGTATCTCAACGGAGAACCTCTGGGAGAGAGCGGTTCCGGCGAGGGGCACAGGGTGGAGCTGGCACCGGGACGCTATGGGCTTCTGGTGCTGGATCGTGCGGGAAACCGGAAACGTCTCCGCTTTGAGGTCCTGCCGTGAAGCGGAAACCGGCCGGGCGATCCGGTGATGAGCCCTGATCTCTGCCGATGCGCTTTCCCCGGACCGCTTGTTCTCCTTTTCCCTGTTT
>WFYF01000177.1 GCA_015490255.1 Caldifarciminota bacterium | reverse complement strand
TGCGATTCCCCGAGGAATCGCATGGGGACCCCGTGAATTCTGGTTCATACCGGCTCAGGGGGTAAATTTTTTGCATCTCTGCTGTTCTTTCAACCCACATCCACGTGAAAGGGGTCCCCACGGGATTTTTTAAAATCCCGTGGGGTGTATTCCCTTCCGTAATCCAGCGCCTCAGGGGGTGGGTCAGTTTTTAGTGTAATACTACACACCCTGTTGTCAGACCGGTGGGGCTCCTGTATCCTATGAGCATGATGATCGGGATGCTGATCGGTTTCCTGGGACTGGGGGTCCCTCCCCTCGGGGAGGGGATGTCCACCACGGTGCAGATGGGCTACGCCTCCAGCGGGCAGCGATACCTTGCCGTGGAACAGGCCACCCGGATGAGCCTGGGGGCCCACCGGCTGGAGGTGGGCCTGGGGATGTTCCGCACGGACTTTGCCACGCGCATGTATGTGCGGGGTCGCTGGGATTACGCCCGTCCCGGCTTCCAGCTCACCGTGGTGGGCCAGATTCCCCTGCCCCGGAGTGAGAGACCCCTGTTCCGTCCCTGAACAAGGGACAGACGCCGGCCGGGCTGACGGAGGATGTGGAATGGGAAGCGTAAAGGATCTCGTTGTTCTTCAGCCCCCCTCTCCGGACCGGACAGGACGGGGGCGTTTCGTGTTCTCCGACCGCTATTCGGTGTTTGACTGGGGTGCCATGCCGGACACCCTCACCGGCAAAGGAGCATCCCTTGCCATCATCGGTGCCCATTTTTTTGAGATTCTGGAGTTGCGGGGAATTGCCCACCACTATCTCGGTCTTGTGGAAGGTGATGAGCCCCGCCGGCTTGTGGACCTCTCCGCCCCATCCCATACCATGGAGGTCCGGCTTGTCCGGGTGATCCCCCCCCGGAAAACCGAAGAAGGATATGACTACACCGTGTATCGGGAGCTGGAGGGCAACTTTCTCATCCCCCTGGAAGTGATCTATCGCCGGGCCCTTCCTCCGGGCTCCAGCGTATACCGGAGGATTGAGCGGGGAGAACTCCGGTGGGAGGATCTGGGGCTTTCAGGGCCCCCCGCGGACGGCGTTCTGCCCCGTCCTGTGCTGGACTTCTCCACGAAGCTTGAACCGCTGGACCGCTATCTCGCCCCCGGAGAAGCCCGGGCCCTTTCGGGACTGAACGACGAGGAGTTTGCACACCTGAAGACCGTGGCCCTGGAACTTGCTGAGCTCATCACGGAGCGGGTGGCGGCCCTGGGTATAGAAAACCTTGACGGAAAGTTTGAGTTTGCTCTGGATGAAAACCGAAACCTGATGGTGGTGGACGTCATGGGCACGCCGGACGAATGCCGCTTCTCCTGGGAAGGGATTCCCCTGAGCAAGGAACTTCTCCGCATGTATTATCGCCAGACTCCGTGGTACCGGGCGCTGGAAGAAGCCAAAGCCCGGGGGGTGGACAATCTCCAGGCCGCCGTGCCGCCCCCTCCTCCCCTTCCCGAAATCTGGAAGGAAACAGTCGCTGGCATGTATCAGGCCCTGGCCAACGCCATCACAGGCCGGCGCTGGTTTGACGTCCCGGAATTCCCCGAGATCCTGGGTCGGATCCGGGACCTGGTTGGAAGCCTGGCCGACACCTGACAGAACTTTGAACGCAAGGAGGGGAAAATGCTGCTCCTGCTGGTCCTCCTTCCCGTTCTGGACGGTCAGATCATGCCCCAGGAAGGTTGGCGCCTCCTGGGCGTTTCTTCCTTTTCCGGAGCAGGCATAGAGGGAGTGGATCTGGACTCCCTGTTTGGCGCGGTGGGCCCGGACAGCCTGTATCTGGCCATCACCACCGCCAACACCCAGAACTGGAACGCCTCTTACGGGTTTGGTCTGGACGTGGATCGGATCCCGGGAAACGGGTTTGACCGGATGGAAGGAGGAACCGATGCCCACGGAAGGAATCTGACCTTTCGGGACTCCGTCCTTCTGGACAACCGCCTGTTCACCCTGAGCGTGGATGCGGAGGTCTATCTGGACTGGGACGCGGCTCAGGGAACCCTCACGCCCTATCTGTATGTGTGGGACGGGACAGGATGGGTCCAGCGCGGTGGTCTGAACGTCGCCTGGAGTGCGGATACGGGTGGTGTTCGGGTTCTGGAGCTTGCGGTGGCTGTGGACTCGCTGGGAGGAAGGGTGGTCCACCTCGTGGCCTGGACCACCAGCACCACGGGATCGGCGCTGGACTGCATCCCCTCTGACCCGGCCTGCGCTGACAACCCAGACGAGTTCACCGATGGGGACACCCTCACCCGCTTTGTCCGGCTTTCCCCATGGAACCGGGGGGGAGCGGTGATTTCGGAAGTGATGTACGATGCGCCGTCGGGCATGTCCGAACCGGCTTCGGAATGGGTGGAAGTGTTCAATCCCACCACGGACACGGTTGATCTTTCCTTTGCGGTGTTTTCCGACGATCCGAATCCCGGTACCAGCGAGGGGTTCGTCCGCTTTCCCCAGGATGCGGTGCTTCCCCCCGGCGGGTTCCTGCTTCTGGTGAACGATCTGGATACCTTCCAGACTTACTGGAGCGGCCTGCTCTCGGACCCTCTGTATGCCGCCACTCCCCTGTTCGCCTATGGTCCTTACCGGGTGGGCACCATTTCCCTGGCCAACACCGGGGATGACGTTCACCTTTTCCTGCCGGTTTTGCCCTCTCCGTGGGACAGTCTGGTGGAAGAAGATGCGGTGTGGTGGGGCAACGGAGGCGACGTGGGGTCGGCGGATGCGGCGGTGGATGCACCGGCGGGATCCTCCATTGAGCGCAATCCGCAGATGCACCCGACCTGGTCGGGCATTCCGGCACAGGACTTTTTCGCCAACGCCACCCCTTCCCCGGGGAATCTGCCTCCGCAGGTGATGGACGTGACGTTTCCCGTGTACAGCGGTGGGGGGAGGTTTGCGGTGAGCGCAACGGTGCGGGATTTCCTTCCCTCCGGGGACGGTGTGGTGGCGGACACGATGTTCTATCGCTTCTTTTCCCCGTCCGCCGGATGGGGTCCGTGGTTTGGTGCCCAGCGTGATTCTTCCCTGCTGGGAACAGCCTATTACAGCTTTGACACCACGGCCACCGGTGCGGAATCCGTTCAATATTACGTGGTGGCGGTGGACCTTCAGGGGGCGCGGTTCGGCGACACCAGTCTGACGGGTCTCGTGACCACCCGGGTGGAGGAAACGTCCTCTTCCATCCGGAATATTGTTCTGGCTCTCCATCCCCGGGGGATCCGGGTTGGGCCGCACCCGCAACCGCTAACCATAGAGGTGTTTGACCTCTCTGGCCGGAGGGTGGCCCGACTGCGGATCCCTCCGTCCTCCCGCACCCGGGTGCTTCCCCTCGCCGTCCCCCGGGGAATCTATGTGTTCCGCGCGGGAGGGAAAACCGTGCGGCTGATCCGTCCCTGATCGGACACGGCCTCGCCGCACGCTGTTTCATTTTCGGGACAGAGGGCCCTTGTGTTGCGCCTATCTCCTGGCAACGGTTTTGCATAACCCGGGCGTTATGGTGTTTCTTGCGGTATCGGAAAAGATGGTCCGGGTTCGGGAAGCCGCCCGTAAACTGGCGGGGGTGGGAGATCCTGTGCTCATCGTGGGGG
>WFYF01000176.1 GCA_015490255.1 Caldifarciminota bacterium | reverse complement strand
CTTCTCCACAGCGCCTTCGCCCGGGCCGACCGGCAGAAGATTGAGAAAGAAGTGCAGGAGGCTTTCGGGTATGGTCAGCGGGGGCCCTTCATTCTGGTGGCCACGCAGGTGGTGGAGGCGTCGCTGGATCTGGATGCGGACGTGCTGTTCACAGAGGCCGCGCCCATGGATGCCCTGGTCCAGCGGATGGGACGGGTGTTCCGGCGCTATCGCCTGCAGGGGGAGACTCTCTGGAACCGGGCCACGGGACAGCCGGTGAAGGAAGGGGAACTCCCGCCGCCGGAGCCCAACGTGTTTGTGCTGATGGAGGCCGGGAAACTGGCGTCCGGGGCGGGACCGGTGTATGACGTGGACCTTGTCGGCATGAGCCTCGCGCTGCTGCTCGGGGATGAGGCCATCATTGAGGAAATGATGGGAAAGAAGGACAAAAGCCGGAAAGCCGAAACCTGGGCGAAGGAGATCCAGAAGAAGATCCTTTCCGGCGAAGACACGGACGTGGTGCTTTCGGAAGTGGACAAGCAGGAGAAGGTTGCCCGCCTGTACGAACTCTTAAAGGACCACAACCACCGAAGCGTCCGGGCGTTTCACGAAACCCTGGAAGTGCTGGATGCAGGCTTCATGTCTGACCGGCGCAATGAGGCGCACCGGCTTTTCCGGCGGATTCATCAGGTCCAGGGCGTGCCCTATAACCGCCTGCATCAGTTTGAAGAAGCCCTCCGGGCGTTCTTCTCAAAAAGAAAGGATCAGCCGCGGACCTATACGGCGTTCAAGGGGGAGGTGCTTGCCCGGTTTGTGGTGAGTGCCTATCCGGATCGGGGGGAAGAAAGCAGGGTTGAACTGGCCGAACGGATCGCCACGGGCCTTGCCGGTTTTCTGGATGAAAAAGCCCTCCGCCGGCTGGAGCGCTGGCTTGCAGGCCTTGTGGTGCTTTCCGGGCGGTATGATGCGACAGAGGGGTATGTGCGGGAAGAACATTCCGGCGGTCCTTCAAAAACAACCACAGAAGTCTGGTGAAGGATCACGCAACAGGCCGTAGAATTGGGGTATGGAACAGCTGATTCTTCGGAAAAGCCCGCGTTCGCACACGGAGAAACCGGCGTGGGTGGGTCCGCTTCGGCTCACCCGGGAGGAACCGATCCGCCTGGAACTCCGGCCTCTGACGGTGCTCATTGGTCCGCAAGCATCAGGGAAATCCCTTCTGATGCAGCTTATGTTTTTCTTCCGCACCTTTCCACACCTGGCCGCCCGGTATCTTCCTGCAGAAGTCGCAAACAAAAGTGTGGACCGGAGAATTCTTTATTTGCTGAACACGCTGCGGCGGGGATATGTGCAGGAAGCAAAGCGCGGCTTTTATGCGCTGGTGGAGGGTTCCGTTGATATTACATGGGAGGGCGATCGGCAAACCTATACGGCCACCATTTATGGGACGCGAAGCGACAAGATTGGGATCTCTGCCGGCTTCAGGGGCGCGCTGGACTTTCCAGGATGGAGGGATTTCTGGCTCTCTCAGGCGATCACGTCTCTCTATATCCCTGCTGAAAGAACTCTATACGCACGGCTGTGGAACATCGCCCCCGCGGCCTTTTCCGGGGATCACATGCCCCTCACCATCCGGCTCTTCAGCACAGTGATGGGACAGGTGCTGGAAGAATACCGCGATATGATGGAGGCTGTGGAAAGATATCCAGAGACATATTCAAACGTGCAATGGCTTCTGGAGCAGGGGCGTGTGATGCTCCGGGGCCAGGCCTATCTCCCGGAGCGAGGACCCCGTCTGTGGAAGTGGGAAACCGAGCGGGGAGGCAGGCGGATCATCCATGATCTTGAACTTGCCTCCTCCGGGCAGATGGCCGGGTGGACCATTGTGGTGCTGGCAGCAATGGCCCTTTACTGGAAACGTTCGGGCAGGATTCCAGAGACCACGCCGTTTTATTTCCACGTGGAGGAACCGGAAACCCATCTCCATCCGGAAGCGCAGATCCGGATGATGGAGCTTCTGGCTTTTCTCGCCAGACAGGGCATTTATGTGACGGTCACCACCCATTCGCCGCTGTTTCTTTATGTGCTGAACCCCCTGATGGAAGCAGCTGCGCTGGGGGAAGAACAGGCAGAAGACCTTCCTCCGCCTCAGGTGAGAATCCCTCCGGAAAATGTGGCGGCGTATGAAGTTCGGGACGGGCGTGTTGTGGACATTGTGGATCGGGAAAAGGGCTGGGTGGACGAGGATCGTCTCCGGGAAGCGGAGTGGATGGCGGACCGGTTTTTCAACCGGATCCGTGCGGTGCTCGCAGAGAAAAGCTAAAGACGTTGGCACGGAAGCGAAAGAAGACGAAAGCGCCTCCCGGTCTGAATCAAACAAAGAAGGTTTTTCCAAAACTGCGGGATTGCGAACAGCCCACCCCTACCCTGCGAGGAGAGCATGGAGTGACCCTTGCTTTAAAGGGTGAGGGTGTCCGCGTGTTTCGGCTGGATGGGTGTTTCCAAATTCCTCACTCATCAGGTTCTCAAAAGTAATGCGACGGGCTGATTCTCGGAGCCCTGGGTACACAGTCCTACACGATTTTTGTGGAACTGACTGTGGGAAAGGAAAAGAGGGTGAATCAGATCGTGCAAACGGTGGAGCGCATGTGCAAACACGCGGATACCGGACATCCATGGGGAGAAAAGGGGATGGAAGGTCACCGGATCCTCGGAGTCGTGGTGGGAGGAAGCCGGGCCCAAATTCCCCGGGAACCCAAAAAGATCCACGGAAAATCCGTGAGTTTCCGGCATTTCAAGCCGTCGCGGGGGAAACCCATTGCCTTCCGGGATTTTCTTGAAAAGATCGCGGGGACGTGATGAACGACCTTCATCATGAACCGCAACACCACACCCGCTGAACTCCCGGACGCCCTGCCGCCGCCCGAGGACCTGGCGGTGACGGGCACGCAGGTGGCCTACTGGATGGTCTGCCACCGCAAACTCTGGCTGTTCTCCCATAACCTGAATATGGAGGCCTTCTCCGACTTTGTGGAGATGGGCCGCCTGCTCAGCCTGGAACGCTTCCGCCGGGAGCGGAAAAAAGAGGTGGAGGTGGGCCGGATCAAACTGGACTTCCTCCGGGTGGGAGAGGAGGTGGTGGTCCACGAGGTCAAGCACTCCCGAGCGCTGGAAGAAGCCCACATCTGGCAGGTGAAATATTACCTCTTCGCCCTCCAGTCCCTCGGTGTGCCCGCCCGGCGGGGCGTGATCCACTATCCCCGCCAGATGCGCAAACTGGACGTGACCTTTTCGGAAGAGGACCGCGCCGCCATCCAGGAGGCCCTGGAAGGCATCCGGGCCGTCCTCGCCCGCACACAGCCGCCGGAGGTGGAGCGCAAGCCCTATTGCAAAAAATGCGCCTATTATTTCTTTTGCTTCATTTAGCGCCATGAAAGAGCGAAGCATCTATGTCTTCTCCTCCGGACGCCTGCGGCGGAAGGAAAACACGGTGGTGTTTGAATCCGGGGAGGGTCGGAAAGTCCTTCCCGTGGAGACGGTGGACCAGATCTATGTGTTCGGCGAGGTGGATTTCAATGTGAAGTTTGTGAACTTCTGCGGGAAGCAGGGGATCATGCTGCATTTCTTTGATTACTATGGCCACTATACCGGTAGTTTCTATCCCCGGGAGAAGTTCCTCTCCGGAGACCTGGTGGTGCGTCAGGTCCAGCACTATCTGGATCCCGAAAAGCGGCTGGATCTTGCCCGGCGGTTCGTGAAGGGTGCCTTCCACAACATGCGCCGGGTGTTCGGCAAACGAGGGGATGAGGCCTTTGTCCGGGAGGCGCAGGAGGGGGAGCAGGCCCTGGACGGAGCGGAGGATGTGGGGGCGGTGATGCGGGTGGAAGCCGCCGTACGCAAGGCCTATTATCAGGCCATCGCCCGGGCGACGGGGTGGGAATTCGGTTCCCGGGAGATCCGGCCGCCGGGGAATCCGCTGAACGCGTTGATCTCCTTCGGGAACGCCCTGGTGTATACGGCGGTGCTGAAAGAAATCCACCGCACGCCCCTGAATCCCACAGTGAGTTTTCTGCATGAGCCTTCGGAGCGGCGCTATTCCCTGGCGCTGGACGTGGCGGAGATTTTCAAGCCCGTGCTGAGTGACCGGCTGATTCTCCAGATGGTGAACCGGGGGCAGATCCGGGAGGAGCATTTTGACAAGGACCTGAATTTCGCCTATCTCACGGAGGAGGGGCGGAAGATCTTCGTCCGGGCCTTTGACGAGCGGCTGGAGGACACGGTGCTTCACCGGCGCCTGCGGCGGAAGGTGAAATACCGCACCCTCATCCGGCTGGACCTCTATCGTCTGATCAAGCATCTCCTGGGCGAAAAGCCCTATGAACCTCTGAAGATGTGGTGGTAGGGCGATGAAAGTGATCCTGGTGTATGATATTCTGACGGAGGATCCGGACGGGGAAGGGCAGAAGATTCTGAACCGGATCCGGAAGACGGCGCGGCGGTATCTGTATCATGTCCAGAAATCGGTGTTTGAGGGTGAGCTCACAGCGGGCCAGCTGGCGCGGCTTCAGCAGGAGGTGAAGGCCCTCATCCGTCCCGAGGTGGACAGTGTGATCCTCTATGTTTTCCCGGACGGTGTGAAGATGGACCGGCGGATTCTGGGCGGGAAAGATCCCACGGACAACGTGCTGTGAAGTTGAATCGTCAGGAGGGGAGGTGTATGATTACAGCACAGGGAGATGGAATCTGAATGTGAGGGATGAGATGCGTGCGTCTGTGCTGAAGCGGTTGATGGAGATTGAAGACGAGCGTCTCCGTGGAGTCCTGATTGACGTGGTTGCGGAGATGGAAAAGGAATGGACCACACGGGAGATGCTTGAATCGTTTGTCCAGCGTACGGACGAGAATTTCAAGCGTGTGTGGGAGGCGATCCACGAACTTGCAGAGGCCCAAAAGCGAACAGAAGAACGCGTGGAAGAGCTCGCGGAAGCGCAGAAACGGACGGAAAAACGTCTGGAAAAGCTTGCCGAGGCGCAGGAGCGTACGGAGGAGCGGCTGAACCGTCTTGAGGAAACCGTAGCGCAGCTTGCGGAAGCGCAGAGACGGACGGAGGAGGAGCTCAGGCAGCTTGCTGGTCAGGTTCGGAGTCTCACAGACGAGCTTCGTGAACTCAAGAACGCGTTCTGGGGAGAGAAGGGACGCCTGGATGGGGAGCGGTATGAGTGGCGGATGATCCAGTCTGCCCGCCGACTCCTCGGGAGAGGAAAGGGCGGGAGCCCGAGGATGTATGAAGTCCAGCGCATGCTGGACGAGATCATTCATGTGCTGGAAGCATCCGATTGGGAAGATGATCCCTATAACGCGGATTTGATCTGGGACAAGGGGCAGGTGGTTCTGGTGGTGGAGATTTCGGTGGTGGTGGACAGGAACGATGTGATGCGAGCGTGGAAGCGTGCGCAGACGCTGCGGCGGGCTGGGGTGGAAGCCCTGCCTGTGGTGATGGGAGAACGGTGGGTTGCGGAAGACACGCGGCGTCTTGCTGAGGAGAAGGGCGTGGCGTGGTATGTGGAGCATGCATTTTCTCCGGATCTTGTGGAGATCCGGAAAGCGGGGTGAGGTTTTTCTGCATTCAAAGCGGAAGTTGTGCCCGCTGCGTCAAACCGGGTTGAAGGTTCGGGGTGGAGGTTTTAGGCTTGTGGAGTGGATCTTTGGCAGCTGCGGTAGGGGTGTGCGGAAACACAGCCGGAGGTTTGACGCAAAATGGGGGGTTTGCCACTTGACGAAACCCCGCATCAGCCCTATAATTTCGTCGTCTGCCCTAATCGCTCAAAGAGGAATTTGAACCCACCTGCGCACAATGCCGCATGCGGTATTCCACGCCCTAATCGCTCAAAGAGGAATTTGAACTTTGCCTGCGCTCACGTGCAACCGTTGTGGGATAGGCCCTAATCGCTCAAAGAGGAATTTGAA
>WFYF01000175.1 GCA_015490255.1 Caldifarciminota bacterium | reverse complement strand
TCCACAAACACCAGGGGGGTGCGTTCCCGGATCGCCGGGAGAAGGGCTTCCAGCGTCCGGAAGGGACAATCCAGAAAGGCACCGGTGAACAGACGTCCGTGGAGATTCAGCACCGCAAGGGTCACGCCCTTCCGCTCAAGAAACAGCTGCCGGCGTCCCGGGACACCCGGCGGCCAGTTGGCGGGAATGACCATCCGGTCCGCCTGCTCAATAAACTTGAAGATCTCGCGGTTGTCAAAGGTGTGATTGCCCATGGTGAGGGCATCCACCCCGGCATCCAGGAGGGCCCGATAGGCCTTTTCCGTGATCCCCTTGCCCCCCGCTGCGTTCTCCCCGTTCGCCAGCACCACATCAGGGGAAAACCGCTCCCGTAACCGGGGCAGAAGCTCCCGCACCGCCTGTCGTCCCGGTCGCCCCACCACGTCTCCCAGGAACAGCACCCGGAAGACGTTTTCAGCGGGCATATTCCACCGCGCGGGTTTCGCGGATCACCAGCACCTTGATCTGTCCCGGATATTCCATCTCTTCCTCAATGCGCTGGGCGATGGATCGGGCCAGCTCAAAGGCCTCCGTGTCGTTCACCTCCTCGGCCTGCACCATCACCCGGAGTTCCCGACCGGCGTGGATGGCAAAGGCCCGTTCCACCCCCTTGTGGGAATAGGCGATCTCTTCCAGTTTTTCAATCCGGCGGATATAGTGCTCAATGCTCTCCCGCCGGGCCCCGGGACGGGAACCGCTGATGGCGTCTGCCGCGGCCACCACAAAGGCGATGGGACTCTGCATGGGCACGTCGCCATGGTGGGCAGCAATCGCATTGGCCACAAGGTCGTTCTCTCCATACCGTTTGGCCAGCTGGCCCCCCACCAGGGCATGGGGACCTCCGAGTTCGTCCGGTGCCACCTTCCCGATATCGTGAAGCAACCCCGCCCGCTTGGCGTATTCCACGTTGAGGCCGAGCTCCGCCGCCATCACGCCGGCCAGCCGGGCCACTTCCATGGAGTGCTGAAGCAGGTTCTGTCCGAAACTCGTGCGGAATTTCATCCGACCCACATATTTCGTGAGCTCCGGATGAAGGGCAGCAATGCCGAGTTCCGCCACCGCCTCCTCCCCGATGCGCATGAGATGCTCGTCAAACTCCTCTTTCACCTTGTTCACCACCTCTTCAATCCGCCCGGGATGAATCCGTCCGTCCTGCACCAGACGTTCCAGGGCCAGCCGGGCGATCTCCCTCCTCACCGGGTCAAAGCTGGAAAGCGTCACCGCCTCGGGGGTATCGTCAATGATCACCTCCACGCCCGTGGCGTTCTCAAACGCCCGGATGTTGCGGCCTTCCCGTCCGATGATGCGGCCCTTCATGTCGTCGGAAGGGATGGGCACCACGGTGACCGTGGTGTCGGCGGTGTGGGAGGCCGCACACCGGTGGATGGCCATGGCAATGAGCTCCCGGGCCTCTTTCTCTGCCTTCTGCCTGGCTTCCTCCCGCATCCGGTAGATAAGCTGGGCAGCCTCGTGTCGGGCCTGGATTTCCACCTGCCGGAGCAGTTCCCGCCGGGCATCTTCCTGGGTCATCCGGGCCACCTCTTCCAGTTTCCGGGTGGTCTCCTGCATGCGGCGTTCCAGATCGTTTTCTTTGGCCTCAAGCGCCTTTTGCCGCTGTTCCAGATCCTTCTCCATCTTCCGGAGTTCCCGCTCCCAGCGGGCCAGACTCTCCGCCTTCTTCTCTAACTGCCGCTCTTTCTCCTCCAGGTTCTTCCGGGTGTTCCGGACTTCCTGTTCAAACTCCCGGCGCTGACGGTCCAGATCCTTCCGGATTCTGCGAGCCTGGGATTCGGCTTTGCTCTGGATCCGTTGCCGGTGCTTCTCCGCCTCTAACTTCGCCCGCTCAATGATGTCCTGGGCCCGCCCATGGGCCTCCTCCAGACGGCGGAAAAACTCGGCCTTGAACCGCCGGATCATGAGCCACCGGACACCCAGGCTCCCCGCAAGAACGCCCAGCAAAATGCCCAGAATGGCTGTCAAAATTTCGGTTCCCATAAAAATCCTCCTTGCCCGTCATCGTCCACGAACCCGGTACCCCCGTGCCTCGCAGTCCCGCATGATGGCTTCCATCACACCGTCCACCGCTTCGTCGTTCAGGGTCGCCTCCGGATGCTGAAACACCAGCCGGAAGGTGAGAGACCGCCGGTCCGGAGGCAGGGGGTCTCCTTCATACACGTCCACCAGTTCCACCCGAACCAGATGGGGGCGCCCGCGAAACACCTCCAGGACCTCCACAAACCGGGTGTCGCGGGCCACCAGCAGCGAAAGATCCCGATAGATCACCGGCGTTTGCGGATAGGGAGTGAAACGGAATTCCCGGGAAAGCGGAGGCAGCTCCCACTCCAGCGCATACACCGGGGCCTTGATCTCATAGGCC
>WFYF01000174.1 GCA_015490255.1 Caldifarciminota bacterium | reverse complement strand
TTCATACTGGGCGTCGTCAATATAGAGCTCCCCGAAGAACAACGTGCGGGAAAACCATGCGTGAACGGTGAGGTCCCAGGAGATGTTATCCAGTCTTCCACGGTTGAACGTTCCCGCAAGATAGAAATAGAACGGGTTGAGGTAATAGGCCTCTGGAGGACGGTTCCTGCCGGTGTAGAGCACGACTTCCGAAAGACGAACCCGGAAACGCTTCCCCACATATTCCAGCCCGTGAACGGACAGGTATCTCCGAATAACGTCTCCCGCCCGGAGATCGCTGTAATAAACCGTGTCCTCCGGCCCCAGCCGCCAGAGATCCAGACCGCTCACCGCAAAAAAGCCCCGAAAGTTGCGATAGGTGTAGGAAGCATAGACCATGTCGTAAGGCGGGGCGGCCGGTCCCAGAAGCAGCGCGGACTCCAGATCTCCCCCGAGTACCAGGGGGCTGCGCCCCAGAAAGAAGGTGAGGTTTCCTCCGACATAGCTGGCACCGCCCGTCAGGACATCTCCGGAGAACCCCTTCCCTCCCGAGAGACTGCTCCGCCACAGCCTTGCGGGATACACCCGGGGGGAATCGGATCGCACCACCCGCACATCAAAGGAAAGATGAAAGGTCCCGGCAGGAACGGCAAGCCAGCCCTCACCCATGCCCCACCCGGAGGTGTCTCGCTCTCCCCTGAACCACAGCCCACCACTGAAGCCGGTGGTGTCCCGCGGCACCAGCAGATCCCACAGCGCGCGGGCCACGTCCCCCCGGGGAGGCTGGAGGTTCCGGGTTTCCAGGGGCATGCGGAGCATGTCGGGGAAGGTTTCTGGACTGCGGGCATAGAGCTCAAACCACAGGGGGGTGGTCCAGGGAAGATAGGGAAGCACCCAGGCCACAAGCCAGATCATCCCATTGCCTCCAGAATGGCTTTGAGCCAGGGACCCAGCTGCACCGGTGTGCGGTCCGGGAGCTGCCATCCATTCCGGGTCCGGAGAATCAGATGCAGATGCTCCTGCCGGAGCAGGTTGCTCTGCTGAAGGTCCATGGGCACGGAACCGATGGCAACGAAGAGATGGGCAAACTCCAGAAAAGGACGGATCTGGCCCAGCCCCATCCCGGGGGCAAAATGAATACCGTAGAGGTGGAACCGGGCAGGCTGGAGCTCCAGATAGGCGTATTGCACCCGCTGGGCTTTGGTCCGGGCGAAATGGGCCAGGCCCAGGTCCTCATAAAACGCCTCCAGCCACTCCTCCCGGGGAGCGAGAATGGCCACGTTCACAAACCGAAGCCCCCGGAAAGGAAGGACCTGACCCTCCTGCACCAGGCGCACCTGACCGGCGGCCAGAAATCGTCCGATGGCCCGGAGCACCAGGAGATCCGGGAGATCCTCCACAGCGTCCAGCACATCTTTGACCGTCCGGGGAACACTCAGAAGCTTCACCAGCATCCGTCCCATCTCTCCGTCAAGGTATTCCGCGTTCCGCTCCAGGTGGGCATCCAGAGGGATACGTTTGATCAGGGCGAAATATTCGTCCGTCTGCTGCTGAAGATACACCAGATCCGTGAGGCTCAGGGAAAGCCCCCGATCCTCCCGCGGGGCATGCTGCACAAACCGGAACACCGATGTTCCCGGTGTGGCCCAGATCCGGAAAAGGGCCTTGTTCCGGGAGAACCTGCCCGCCTGCGCCCCCACCACCCGTCCTCTCTCCAGAAAGATTCTTCCCCGCCCCCGGAGTTCCAGTTCTCCGGTCTGTCGCTCCTCCATCAACACCCGTACCACGTCAAAGAGGGAAAGGGCATCCCGGGCCACCAGGCCCTTAAGGATTTCGCGCGGTTTGCTTTCCATGCGGAGCCTCCTTCTTCAGGGTGTCCAGCAGGAATTCCTCCAGGGAGGGGATTTCCCGAAAAGCCGCATCCATCCATTTTCCCGGGCCCGGAATCAGGACGGGGATGGGACGTTTCATCCCCCGGGTGGGCAGCGCACCCAAGGCCAGCAGATGATCCGCAATGGAAAGGAGATGGCGGATGTCCCGGAGAGGGGCACCGGGGGTGAGATGGATGGCGTAGATGTGGATGCGATAGGGAGGAAGGTCCCGAACGGCGTAATAGATGTGCCCGCCCCGCCGCTGCACGGACTTCTGGATGCCCAGGGCGTGGAAAAAGGCATAGATGGCGGCGATGGTCCGGGAGAACACGAGCAGGTTCCTGCGCTCCAGCTCCAGGCTGGGGGCAGGCGTGGAGATGGCCAGGTGCTGTCCCAGAACCCACGCCCGGATGGTCCGCAGGATCAACGTGTCCGAAAACGGCAGACGGTCCAGAACGTCCTGGAGGGGAAGGCCGTCTTCGTGCGCCGACAGAAGGCTCACCAGCGCTGCACCGATTTCGGTCCGTTCCGGGGGAGTGGAGACAAGCTTCACCCGTGTGGTGGGCGGAAAATCCTGAAGCAGCACCCGGAAACCGTCAATGCGCTCCTGAACGGAAAGGAGGTCCACCTCCGAAATGCGCAGACGATCGTCCCGAATATCGGAAGTGGCGAAAAAAGACACCACATCCCGGTCCGCCCGGAGCCAGATCCGTTCCAGGGCTTTCTCTCCCCGGAAGGGGGGCAGTTCGGCCCCCACCACCAGCCCTTCCCGCAGAAAGATTCTGCTTTTGATCTTCCGGAAAAGCAGTTCCCCGGGAAGCCCGGTGTGCAGGGCAAACTGCACGGTTTCAAACAGCGTGATCCCGTTATCCCCCAGAAAACCACGGAACACCTCAACTTTTCCCATATCCCTCACTCCTGTCTTGCAAGGTCCCGATAGAGCAGGGCCTGGGCGGCAAGGGTCCAGGGAAAGGTGACCACCAGACCCACGAGCAGGGCCAGCATCCCGAGGAAGTTGAGCAGCACCCCCACCAGACCGAATCCCAGAAGCCACAGCACCCGGCCCCGGGTGACCTCCCAGGACTTTTGCAGCGCCTCCAGAGCGGTGCATCCTTCCACAACGGCATAGAAGACAAACTGGAGACGAATGGCGATATAGATGCCGGGCAGAATCAGAGCCACGAGCCCTGCCAGGAAGGCAAGCCCCGCCAGCACATAGGCACCGAGGGCCGGAAGGAAGAAGGGATAGCCCATAAACAGTTCAACCGCCCGGGGCGAAACACCGTCCGCAGCACGGAGGGCGGCCTTCAACATGCCGAGCATCAGAACGAACTGGATGAGATAGGAAAGCCCCATCAGCGCAGCCCGGATCCCGGCATGCTCCGGCATTTCGCTCACGAAGGAGAGAACGATGGAAAGGACGATATAGAGGGTGGTCACACCGATCAGACCGGGATGACGGGTGATCACCCCCCAGGCCTCCCGGTAATAGGTGAGGATGGGTTTCATCCCACGACCTCCAGAACGTTCGTGCGATGCCATCGCGGTTCTCCCTGGACAAACGTCCAGTCCAGGTGATAAGGCGAGGGGTGTGGATCCGGAAAATCCTCCCGCACGTGGACTCCCCGGGTTTCCTCCCGAAGCAGGGCCCCCTCCGCCACCCACCGGGCGAGGGAAGGGGGAAGATCCATAAGAAGTTTCCAGAGGGCCTCTCGCCGGCGCAACGGTCCTGCAAGA
>WFYF01000173.1 GCA_015490255.1 Caldifarciminota bacterium | reverse complement strand
GTGTACAGCAACTCTTCCCCGATGGCCACGAATTGCTCATCGGGTGGATCCCATCTCTGGAGCCGGCTCTGAAAATCTGAAAGTTTGTGAATGCTGTGCCCCCGCGCGGTTTTCTTCCGAAAACCGCGCGGGCATGCGGTGGAAGAAGCGATTGGGGGGGTGTATAACATGGATCGGCCTCATGAGGCGTGAATTTGCCACACCGGGGGGTATGCAGGAAGACGGTAATTCCTCTCTGCAACGCTGTGGGGTTTGGGGCCCCCGCGGGGTATCCTTCGCCCCCCTTCCGGATGTGTAAACCTACAGCCGGACGGGACAGTTCACGTGCTGTCCTTTATCCTTCTGACCGCCTGCGGGTGCCGGGAAGTGGGTGAAAATCCCACGCTGCCCCCGCAACCGTGACCGGCGCCCCGCTCCGGGGCAGGGGAACCGGAAGCCACTGGGTGGTGGGGTCTGGAAAGGGCTTGCCACCCGGGAAGGCGGTTCTCTGAGGCCGGAAGCCGGGAGACCGACCCGCAGGCACAGGGGTATGCCCCCGGGGGTCAGGGGCAGGGCCCGAACGGCCTTACTCTTTCCCCCGGGACACACCCAGACAAACCCTCTCAAACAAGGAGGTTGGCGATGCTGCGCTACGGTGTCCTCGTCCTCCTCTTTCTGGGTGTGCTCCCGGCCCAGACCCTCTTCTTCGTGGCCGAAGGAGATGGAAAGATCCAGGCGGCACACCCGCAACCCCTGCAAATCTATGCGGTGCAGACCTTCTCGGGCGTGTGGGTGAACGAAACCCACGTCCGGGATTCGGTCCTGCATGTGGTCTCCTCTGGAGACGCCACGATCTATCGCTTCCGCGCCGACTCCCTCACCCCTCTGCCCTCTTGGGTCTTCCCGTCCGGAAGCAACCCTTACAGCCTGGCCTTTCACCCTTCCGGGAAGGCCCTGGTCACCCTCTATGCCCGGGATTCTATCGCCCTGGTGGATGGCACCACCATCCAGCCTTACCCCACCGGTATTTCCCCGGAAGGGGTGGCCCTGTGGGGGGACCGGTTCGTGGTGATCGCCACGGGCTATGACCGGAACAATTTCGTGGCGGATTCGGGTGGGATTTATGTGCACGATTCCTCCGGTGTCCCCGTGGACTCTTTCCCCCGGCTGTGCGTGAACCCGCAGACCGGGGTGGTGGAAGGGGACACCCTGTGGCTTCTGTGCACCGGGGATTATGCCGGCGTGGGAGGCAAACTCCTGAAGGTCCTCCTCCTGGACGGCGCACGTCTGGATTCGGTGGACCTTTCAGCCTATTACCCCACCGCCCTCTGGCAGGATCCGGCCACCCGGGATTTTTACGTCGGGGGGTATCGCGCAGCAGACTGGGCCGGCGTGGTGCTCCGGATCGCGGGGGGTGGTGTTCAGGAGCTTCAGGGGATCGCAGGGTTCTCGGGCACGCCCCATCGGGATCCTTCCGGATTCATCGTGTTTCTTGAACCCAACTTCACCGGAAACGGGCGCCTCGTTGCCTATGATCCGGTGGGGGATACCCTGATGGGGGAGACACCGGTGGGCGTGGGCGCGGTGGGGCTCTCCTTCTTTGAAGGCAACGTGGTGAACCCCGATGTGGATGTGGCGGAAGGAACACCTGTCGGAACAGCGAGACTCGCCCTCCGGGGTCGGGTGCTTGAGGTGAACCAGCCCGGAGTCTGGACGCTGGAGGTGCTGGACGTGGCGGGACGACGGATCCGGACGTTCCGCGGGTATGGCAAAACCCGGAAACTCCTGGACTTTCCGCGGGGGGTGTATCTCTTTCGCCTGAACGGACGCGTTCTTGCCCGGACCGTGGTGTGGTGAGGCCTGCGCCCCCCTCCCCAGGAGGGGGGCGCATCTGTTCCCATGACCGCTTTCCTCTGGCTCTTCCTGTCCCTTGCACCCGGCGCTGCCTCTGTCGCTGACACCCTTTCGTCCGATACCCTGGATCCCGTGGTGGTGGTGGCCACCCGCACTCCCTCCCGGTTCTCCCGGCTTCCTTTCCCCGTGGAACTCCTCCGGGCCTCTGACATGGGGGACGTATCTGGCTTGTCTCTTGTGGGGGCTTTTCCGGTGGCCTATGGCCCTCCCTGGGCGCTTCAGACCGTGAGTCTGGAGGGCAGCCGGAGCACAGACGTTCAGATCCTGGTGAACGGCTTCCCCCTCCACCCGCCCCAGGGGGAAAGTGTGGACCTCTCCACCCTGCCCTGGAACCGGCTGGATCGGCTGGAGGTCCTGAAGGGGGGCGCCTCCGGCCTGTATGGCGGTCAGGCCCTGGCCGGGGTGGTCAACGTGGCCCTTCAGCCGAACGTATCCCGCGCGTACGCCGGCGTGGTTGCCACTCCGGTGGGGCTGTGGCTGGAGGGAGGACGAGATGCCGGACCCTGGTCCGTCCAGGCCATGGGCGGAAGTGCGGGATATGGAGGTAGGCTGCTCCGTCTCCACTCCCGAACCCTGATGGAAGTCTTCTATCGCCGGATCCGCACCCCGTCCCGGGAGGGTTTCCCTCAAAAAGCCTGGCAGGAAGATGCGCGGGTGTGGTGGGGGCAGCGCTTCGCCTGGGGGGAGGCAAGCCTTCTCTTTCAATCCCGGCGGTATGAAGCCGGGCCTCCGCTGCCGGACACAAGCCTGCATCTGGGGGGCGTGGCGG
>WFYF01000172.1 GCA_015490255.1 Caldifarciminota bacterium | reverse complement strand
TCAAACCCCCACGAACTTCCAAGATCCCCATGGTTTTTTTGACAAGCCCAACGGGGTTGATGTTCTCTCCCGGATTGCGTATACTTTACAGGAGGCAGCTGTGGGGGCGACAGGATTCGACAGGGGGACGAAGGTGCGTGGAGGAGCGTGCCGAGGTGCCGCCACCTCGTTAAACCGGCGGCAAAAAACAGCTGCCGACTACAACTACGCGCTGGCTGCCTGATAGAAAACGGCAGCCCGTCCGCTCCCGCCGTGCTCCGGGGCGGGAGAGCGGGCGTCATAGACCGGAGCTGACCCTCAGAGTCCCCCCTCGGCTCTGAGGGGACATCCATGAGGGGACCCGGTTCCAGACGCCTCCCGCCCGCCGGAGGCGGAACCGGGATCTGAAAGGCGGGCTGCGCACGGAGAGCCTCCACCACCTCCCTCCTGGACGGGGGTTCGATTCCCCCCGCCTCCACCTTGTTTTGATGCGAGGGACTGGATGAAAAGCACGTTACGGTTCGGGTGGGCGGTTTTCATCTCCGGTTTTGTTCTGTCCTGCACTACGTTCCCCCTCCGCCGCGCAAACGGGCCCGGGGTGAAGGTGGACGACCTGGCAGACCTCTGGCGCTCCGCGGTGGAGGACGCCTTCTTCCCCACCGACGTGGGAGACCCTCTGGACTCCCTTTTTGCGGAACTCACGTGGGAAGAGGTTTATGAAGAGGCGCTGAAAGCCCCGGAAGCGGGCCTGGAAGGCTGGACCTCCCTCCACTTCTTGGACGTTCCCCCGGCGGAGCGGAAAAAGATTCAGAAGCTGGTCCGGTATACCCTTCGCCGGCGGGGCAAATATCTGCGCAGGATCGTGGAGCGGGGTCGGCCTTATTACGGCTATATCGTGGACCGACTGCTGGCAGAAGGCCTTCCGGTGGAGCTGGTGTACCTCCCCATCATAGAAAGCGCCTATAACCCCCGGGCGCGATCCCGGGCGGGCGCCGTGGGGCTCTGGCAGTTCATTGCTTCCACGGGGCGAAAGTTCGGCCTCCGGGTGGACTGGTGGGTGGATGAGCGGCTGGACCCCTACCGTTCCACCGACGCGGCCATCCGGTATCTGCGGGCGCTGTATGAAGAATTTGGCCGGTGGGACCTGGCCATCGCCGCATACAACGTGGGAGAAGGGAAGATCCGTCGGGCCCTCCGCCGCACCGGAGGCAAAACTTTCTGGGATATCCACCGGCGGTTGCCCCGGGAAACCCGGATGTACGTGCCGCTCTTCATCACCATGTATGAGATTTTCCGTCTTCACCGGGATGAACTCGGCCTGGAGGATCCCCTCGTGCTGGGGCTGAAAGCCGGGCCACCGGCTTTTGACTATGTGGAGCTGCGTAAACCCACCACCCTTTCTCGCCTGGCCCGGTGGGCGGGCCTTTCAGAGCGGGAGTTTCTGAAACTCAACCCGTGGATGCGCCGGCGGGCCCTTCCCCCCGATCCCCGTGGCCTGCGCATCCGCCTGCCTGCAGGGACAAAAGAGACGTTTCTCGCCGCGATCCGGCAGGACAGGGACCCCGCCAAATGGCAGACGTTCCGTCGTCACCGCATCCGCCGGGGAGAAACGCTGTCTCACATCGCCCGGCGGTATGGGACCACCGTCTCCATGCTGATGCGGATGAACGGCATCCGGAATCCCCGGCGCCTGCGGCCTGGCCGGATTTTGCTGGTGCCGCCGCCCCCCGTGCGGGGAGCCTATGCCTCCGCCCCCCGGAAAAAACGGCGCCTTCCCAGACTGCCAGAAGGAAGTTATTTCCTTTATGAAGTCCGGCGGGGAGACACCCTCTATGACCTCGCCCGGACCTTCGGGGTCTCGGTCCGGGAACTCATGCGAATCAACGCCATCTCATCCCCACGACGTCTGCGCCCGGGCATGAAAATCCGGATCCCCGTGCGCACGAGTTCCTGAAGTCTGAAGAAGAGATCCACGCCAGGGGAGGACAGAAAAAGGTGCCGGGGCGCGGAATCGAACCGCGGACACCGGGATTTTCAGTCCCGTGCTCTACCGACTGAGCTACCCCGGCGAATGCCTCAAAATTATACAGATTGTATCGGGACGCATCAAGATCCCGCC
>WFYF01000171.1 GCA_015490255.1 Caldifarciminota bacterium | reverse complement strand
AAGAGGAATTTGAACTTCCACAACCCCGGGGAAACCCCACCATCACGTGGTGCCCTAATCGCTCAAAGAGGACCGAAAGGTGGTCCGGAGGGGGTGACTTTGTTAGCGGGTGTGGAGCCCCAATCACTCAAAGGGGAGTGAAAGGTTGATTGTGTTAAGCACTGAGAAGGGGGGGCACGAGGGCCCTAATCGCTCAAAGAGGAATTTGAACCAGGTTCTTCGCCCTCTTCTTCCTCCACCGGGATGCCCAGGGCATTCTCTATGTTCGCAAGTCTCCTTTCAACCCTGGAAAATCCCCTCTCCATAGTAGCCTCCAAAGAGGAAAAGCCCCTTTCCATAGTCTGCAGCATCCGTTCCAGAAGTTCTTCCATCCGGCTCATGTCTCCATTATAGGGCGTTTGGCTCTGATTTTCAAGGCCCAGCGTTCTGATCCCTCAAAGAGGAATTTGAACCCCTCAGATCCAGAACCTGAAAAATCTCTGCGTGTTTTCATGAAGCGGTGCGGATGACTTGATGCATCCCTTCCGGACGCATACAATTTCCCCGCAACGGAGGAAAATCATGATGGTGCTTGTGACGCTGTTGCAGCTTCCCTTTCCCCTCCACCGGAGTTTTTCGCTGTCCTTTTTTGAGACAGTGACCTATCCCGCCTTCGGGGAGGCGGACACCTTCCAGGGAAGGCTTGCTTTTGAGGCCCCGGACCGGGTGTTTCTCCAGGTGCTGAGCCCGGAATCCCAGCAGGTGTGGATCGTGGGAGAAACCGCCTGGGTGAAAACCGGAAACGAGATCTTTCAGGAAACCACACCTCTCAAGCCGGGCCTGTTTCTGCTGGAGAAACGGGACACGCTCATCGCCCATCCCGAAGGATACGAAGCGGTTTTCGGCCCCACGCTCCACCCCGAGATTCAGGAAGCCCGCCTGTGGTTCTCCCGGCAAGGCATTCCCGAAAGCCTCCGGGTAGTGACCCGGGATGCCGAACTCCGGTTTCGTTTCTCGGATTTTCGTCCGGCGGCCCGGATTCCCCCACCTCCTTCGGGGAACCTTTCACCCCCCTGAGGCGTCTATCTCTATGAACGAGGGCGAGCCCGCATGGAGCGATTTGACGAGGTGGTGGCCCGGCATTACCAGGAGATTCTGAACTATGTGGCCTGGCAGGTGGGCAATCCGGAAGATGCAAAAGACCTCACCCAGGCCATTTTCACCAAAGCTTATCGGGCTTTTGGTGGATTCCGGGGAGAGGCCAGCGTGCGGACCTGGCTCTATACCATCGCCCGGAACACCATCCGGGATTTTTTCCGCCGCAAAAAGCCCACCACCTCGCTGGAAGCCCATGTGGAGACCCATGGAGAACCCGCGTCTCCCCATGTGGAACTGCCAGCCCGAACCGTGCGCCTCCAGAGAGCCCTGGCGGCGCTTCCGGAGGAGTTTCGGGAGGTGGTCATGATGTTTTATTTTGAGGGATTGAGCCTTGCCGAGATCGCGGAGGCACTGTCTCTTCCGGTGGGGACGGTGAAGTCCCGGCTGAACCGGGCCCGCAGGAAGCTGCGGGACCTGATTCTGGAGATGGAACATGAGTTGCCGTGAAGAAGCCCTGCTGGAGGCCTATCTCAACGGGGAGAGGGAGGATCTCCCCCCAGAGGTGTGGGCTCACGTGGCCGAATGCCCGTCCTGCCGGGGCCTGCTTCAGGTCCACATGGACCTGCTGGAAGCGGCCCGCACGCCCCTTGTGCCCGATGCCCTTGCGGAAGAAAAGCGGTTTCTTCAGAAAATGCCCCGGAGAGGAGCGCGCCGGTGGATGGTGGGTGGAGCGCTGGTCGGCCTTGCGGCGGCCGCGATGTTGCTTTTTGCCCTGGTGGGCCGACGCTCCTTTACCCCGCCCAGAACGGTGATGACTGCCGCACCCGTGGGAGAGCAGATTTTCGTCTTTCCCGAGGATGGAACGGTGCTGAGCAACGGCCGGCTCACCCTGATTGTGAAGTCTACCCTGCCCGGTGCCGAGCTTCTGCGGGTGGAGGTGGATGGCCAGGCACTGGAAGCCTGGATGGAGCGCCAGGACGATGCCTGGGTGCTGGAAGATTTTTATCTCCCGGAGGAAGGGCCCCACGACATCCGCCTGTCCCTGAAGGTGGGGCGGGACACGGTCCACGTGGAGCGGATCGTCTATACGGGAGGGTTTGAACTGTGATGTTCCTTATGCTGCTTGCCCTGGGGGGGATGCGGCTGGAGGTGGGTGTTCCCCGGGACCTGCCTCCCGACGTCCGGGTGGTCCAGGTGTTTCCCGAGGACCTCCTTCGGGTGGAAGACGGTCGGGTGGTCCCCCTGCGGGGCGGAGCCGGGGTGGTGCTCGTGAAGAGCCGGCGGGGGGTACGTCCGTTGCCTGTGGAAGTCCAGCCCTTTGAAGAAATCCTCTTTCGCAAAGTTTCCCCCCGGGTGGTGGTGCCCCCCGGTGAGCAGGTTCGTCTCATCGCTTCGGGGGATTATGAGATCCGCGCCTTGCCGTTCCCGGAAGAGCGTGTGGAGCTGCGTCAGGACGATGAAGGGCTCCAGGTTGCGTGCAGGCGACCGGGTCGGACGGTGGTGTTTTATGAACTTCGTGCAGACAAGGGGGTTCAGTTCGGTCGCACCCTTGTGGTCTGCCTGCCGGGACGGGAAGAGTTTCCCTGGTGGGAACCGCTCTATCTCCGGAAAGGAGAGGTGCGCAAGGTGGAGGATTTCGCCGGCTGGGAAGCCTGGGCCCGGGGAGGGATCACGGTGCGCCAGGAAGACCATCGGCTGGAAGTTGAAGGTCTGGAACGTGGCCGGGGAGCCCTCGTGGTTGCCCGGCGGGGGAGAAAGAGGGTGGAAATTCCCGTGTATGTGGACATTCCACCCCTTTTCCCCCCGCAGGTGCTCTCCCTTCCGGTGGATCGTCTGGACTTCCCACCGGACGTGGACAGCATCAGGGTGTTTCCCCCGCGTGCCCTGCGGGTTTATCTGGACGGCACGGTGGAGATACGCCGTCCCGTGCCTCTGGCCCGGGTGGAGGTGTGGAAGGACGGCCGGGTGGGGGTGATCACCCTGTTAGGGCACCGGCCTCGCCGAGAACCCGCCGAAAGATGGCGTCCACGTGGGCCAGAAAGTCCGTTTCAAACACCGCGCGGATTTCCTCCTCGCTGAGGTGTTCCCGGATCCGGGGGTGTTCCCTGAGTGCGGTCTCAAAGGGAGTGCCTTCCCGCAGGGCCCGGTGGGCGGCTTCCTTGACCCATCCATAGGCTTCCTGACGGCCCACGCCCCGGGCCACCAGGCGGAGCAGAATGCCCTGACTGTAATACAAGTTTCCGAACCGCGTCAGGTTCTCCCGGATCCGCTCGGGGTGCACCACCAGACCCTCCACCACCCGGCGGGCCAGATGGAGCATATAATACAGCGCATGGGTGGCATCCGGGACGATCACCCGCTCCACCGAGGAATGGGAGATGT
This sequence comes from Caldifarciminota bacterium, assembly GCA_015490255.1. Taxonomy (GTDB): domain Bacteria; phylum Hydrothermota; class Hydrothermia; order S141-80; family S141-80; genus S141-80. The sequence continues at coordinate 9,732 of WFYF01000171.1, read as the reverse complement.
CCCGCTCGTGCCAGAGGGCCTGGTTCTCCATGGCGGGCAGGGCATATCCCCGGAGCAGGCGGCTCAGTCCGGTCAGGCGCTCGCTCCGGATGGGGTTGCGTTTGTGGGGCATGGCGGAAGAACCCCGCTGCTTCGCGGTGAAGGGTTCTTCCAGTTCCCCGATTTCCGTGCGCTGAAGGAGACGAATCTCCACCGCAAGCCGCTCAATCCCACCGCCCGCAAGGGCGATGGCGGTGAGGAGGCGGGCATGGCGGTCCCTGGGCAGGATCTGGGTGGACACGGGCTCCACTGCGAGGCCGAGCTTCGCCAGGGCGCGCTCCTCCACTTCGGGGCTGGTGAAAGCATAGGTACCCACAGCCCCCGAGAGTTTCCCCACCCGCAACCCTTCCAGGGCTTCCCGAAGAGCCTGGCGGTGGCGCTGTCCTTCAGCATAAAACGATAGAAACTTAAGGCCCAGGCTGGTGGGTTCGGCATACATCCCGTGGGTCCGGCCCATGATCAGGGTGCGTTTCTCCGCGAGAGCCCGGCGTTTCAGCGCTTCCATATAAGCGTCAAAAGCCTCAAGCAGCAGCTTTCCGGCCTGCTGGATCCGGAGGGAAAAGGCCGTGTCCACCACATCGGAGGAGGTGAGGCCGTAATGAACCCAGCGCCCCATCGGTCCCAGCTGTTCCTCCAGCGCCCAGAGAAAGGCGATCACGTCATGGTTGACCTCCTGCTCAATCTGGTGGGCGCGTTCGCGTAGTCGGGCATAGTCAATCCGGTCTTTTTTCTCCAGCGCCTCCCGGGCTTCGGAGGGGATCACACCGAGTTCCAGCTGAGCTTCCAGAACAGCAAACTCCACCGCCACCCAGGAACGGTATTTGCCCTCCTCACTCCAGATGGCCTCCATCTCCGGAAGGGTATAGCGCGGAATCATGGAAACCTCCCTGAAAAAAGACTCCGGGGGGCGAAAGCCCCCCGGAGGAATCAGTTCACGTCAATCTCAGCGCAGGCGGACAAAGCGGAAGGTCACGTCCCCGGCTTTCAGGAAATACACACCGCCTGCCAGACGAAGTCCGGAAATCCGGGCCAGACCGTTCACCACCGGAACCTGAACTTCCTGAATCTGCCGGCCCAGGACGTCCAGGATACGCACATCCAGGCTGGAGCGGCCGGGGGCGGCCAGGACCACCGCGCCGTCACGCACCACAGGGGTGAGGAGGCGCAGACCGGAACCCACGGGAAGCATGCTTTCTTCCACAGGCACGTCGTTCACGGTCCGGACATAGATCACATAGTTGCCACCCGTGAACCGGACCACACCCGTCACCGTCGCCACACCGCCGACATACACATCCGGGCTGTTGACAATGGACGTGTCGGCGTTCACCTGGACCGGCCCGGTGCCGTCATCCAGAACGAGCTGGGAACCCGTGATGGACTGGATGGTCCCGGAGACGGTCACCAGACCGCCTTCCCACATCTCTCCCACATCACCGGTCTGGACGTTGTCCGCCACCACGCCGGCATTCTGGCCCAGAACCTCCCAGTAGAGAATGTTCACGATTTCGGTCATGCCGTTGTATTCCGTGATCTCGCCCACAAGCAAAAGGGAGTCCCCCACGGTAAAGTTGGGGGCCACGCCGGGGGCATAGGTCATGATCCCGCTCCACGGACCGCCTCCGGGATCCTGGAAGAAGGCCCAGGCCGAGGAGGTGAAGGAGATGGCCGTGGGATCGGCGGTAACCACCACCTGGACACTCACCACCTTGCCGCTCCAGATACTGGAATCGCTTCCGGGCGCCGTGTCCGACTGGATCTGGGCCAGGGTCAGCAGGCCATAGAAACTCGTGGTCTCGGCGGGGCTGGGGATGGTGGAGATGAGGTAATACAGCTCACCCGGGTTAAGGCTCTGCCCCAGGGTGAGGGTGACCCGCTTGAGGTTGTTGGGATCCTGGGCAGCGGCCGTGATGGGGATGGCGTTGGTCATGGTGGAGTCCAGAAGGGTATAGTTGTTCACGTCTTCCGCCTGGGCCTGACCGATGTCGGTGCTGAACAGCACGTCCACCTGATCCGTTCCCCGGGCATAGGCATAGGAAACGTGGACCGCCTGGACGATCACATCCGCGTCGGAGCGAGGCTGAATCCGGTAAAGGTCAAAATAGGTGTGGACGACTCCCCGCACGGTTACGGGGTCGCCCGGCATGGGGTTATAGGTGTAGTTTCCATTCACCCGAACATAGGCAAAGCCGGTTCCGTCGGTGAGGGTCCAGTCGCCGTTGGCGAGGTTGGTGTCGGCCACAAACCCCGCCACTTCCACCAGGACGTGCTCATACATTTCGGCCGTGTCGGGCTGGGAACCGGCATAGCTGGAGGTGGCTGTGGTGTCCAGCACTCCGGCGACGATCACCGTGGGGTTGGGGGCACCCACGTTGCCGTGGACCGTGATGTCCGCCACATTGGCCACCGCGAGTTCCGTGTTGCCGAAATACTCATCTACCGTGGCGATCACAGTGACACTGTCGCCAATGGTGACGGTGGGCGTTCCGGCACTGGAGGGAACGAACACCAGCACACCGCTGCAGGGTCCGCCGGCGGGGTCCTGGATGAAGAACGACCGGGACCCGGCCACCGTGCCGAAATCCGTGGACACCACCCCCGAGACCTCCACCGTCTGGCCGAAATAGGTGGAGGCATAGGTGGAGTCCCAGTTGCACTGGAGCTCCTGGATGGTCACGGGGGTCTGGGCCCAGAGGCTTCCCGCCCAGAGCAGCATCCCGAGACCGAGCACACGCTTCATCATAAGGCACCTCCCGTTTTGGCTCCGCAATCTCGCGGAGGCGTTCATGGCAGAAGCACCTGAAGGACCTGGGGGGCATTCCCCAGGCCGTTGGTTTTGGCCAGTTCAAAGGTGAAAAGAATCAGGTTGTCTCTCTGAATGGCCGCGGTCAGCACGGAGTCCTGACCGTTGATCAGGAAGTGGGCCCGATAGAGGGGCGTATAGGCCCCGGAGAGAAAGCCATCCGGCTGGGTCAGGATGGTCACCCCCGGACTCATGGTGAGGGAGTCCGGCAGGCCGGACGGTGCACCGGACTCCCGCTGAATGGCGCCATAAAAGGCGAGCACCGAGCGGTTGGCCACCACCCGGGTGGTGTCGTAAGGGTCCACCCCGAGACGGCTCTGGACAAAGTCTGTGGCCATATCCTGAAGGGCGCTCTGACCGGAAAGCAGGATGGTTCCTCCCTGGTTCAGAAGTTCATCAAAGAGACGTCGGCCCTGGGCGTCCGGATAGGTGAAGAGCTCCAGGGAGGTGAGGGCTGGATCGTATTCATCGCTCGCCCAGAACACCCGGGTGAACCCGGAGAACAGGATGGCCTCAAAACTCTCACGGATTTCAGGAAAATCCTGGACATTCCGGGATTCGTGGCGGGGAAACTCCCACACCGTATAGCTTCCCGGTCCCCATCCGGCGTTCTCCACCAGCCCCACCCACGCATCCCGGTTGTCCACGTGGTCCAGGATCACGAGAAGCGTCCCGGCAAGGGGTTCCACCACCCAGGAAAAGGCGATGCTGTCCGATACCGCGCCGGTGAAGTCTGCCACCCGGAACCAGACCGTCCGGCTGCCGGGAGGAATCCCAGTCAGCGTGTAGTGGGATGCATAGGGCACCGACGTCCAGACCGTGTCGGTATCCAGGCGGTAAAGCAGATCCGTGATGGTGGTGTCCCCGTCCACGTCGTGGGCCTCAAAGAAAAAGGTCACAGCGGGGAGGGTGGTCTCCGGCGGAAGGCTCTGAAAGGCGAAGGACACCTCCGGAGGGGTGTTGACCATGGGAAAAGAGACCTCTGCCGGTGTGGGATCCCATGCCCCCTCGTTGTCCACCGCCCAGATCCGGAAGGTATAGGTGCGCACCGAGTCAAACACGGGGAGCACGAAGGTGTCGGTCGTGGCAGTGGTGAAAGCTGTGTCCACGACGACGGAATCCCCGAAAAGCCAGATGTAGTGAAACCCCACCACCTCCCCATCGGGATCGTTGCCATACCAGGCCAGGCCCACCCTGGCGGACACCGTGTCGGTGAGGGGAGATCGGACGGCCACAAAGGTCTCGGGTGGACGGTTTTCCGGCGGGGTAAACGTTTTCTTCTGGCAACCGGCCGCCGCCAGCACCCCGAGGGCCATCATCCCGAACGAACGGACGTTCAACCCCTGACGCTCCTTGTTGTGGCCTCTCAAGGATACACGGAGGATGTTAAGTCCCTTTTAAGAGCAGTTGTTCCGCTTTTTTTGCATCCTCCGGCGTGTCCACCGCCTGGAGCCGGAGCCCGGGCAGATGGATCACCCGGATGGACAGTCCGGTCTCCAGCGCCCGCAGCTGTTCCAGCTTTTCCGCCGTCTCCAGCGGTGTGGAGGGCGTGTTCACAAGACGGAAAAGGGTCTTCCGCCGGTAGAGATACACCCCCACATGCTTGCGGTAGAGCGAGAGCCGGGGCGTGTCGTCCCGCACGAAAGGAATGGGACTCCGGGAGAAATACAGGGCGTATCCCCGGATGTCCACCGCCACCTTGACCGTGTGGGGAGAGGTCAGTTCGCCGGTGTGAGAAAACGTTGTGGTCAGGGTGGCCAGGTCCCAGTCCGGACGGGCGAGGGCCTTTTCCAGGAAGGTTCGGATGATGTCGGAGGCAAGGAGGGGTTCATCACCCTGGAGGTTCAGGATGAAATCCCCGGGAAGCCCGTATTCCTGCACGGCCCGGGCAATGCGGTCGGTGCCGGAAGGAAGTTCCGGCGGGGTGAGCAGGGCCTGTCCGCCCCAGGAGGTGACGGCCTGTGCCACCTTATCGGTGTCGGTGGCCACCCACACGCCGGCCACAGGCAGGGCAACGGCATGCTCCCACACCCAGCGCAGGAGGGGTTTGCCGGCGATGGGATGAAGGATCTTTCCGGGGAAGCGGGTGGAGGCCCACCGTGCGGGGATCACGACGATGGTGGAGCCGAGGGGATTCGAACCCCTGACCTCCAGAGTGCGATTCTGGCGCTCTCCCAGCTGAGCTACGGCCCCACCTGTGGCGGAGGGGAAGGGATTCGAACCCTTGAGCCCCCTTTCGGGGGCTGTGCGATTTCCAGTCGCACCCCTTCGTCCACTCGGGCACCCCTCCGCGTGCCTTCTGGCGGTGGTGATTGTAAGGTTGCCGCAAGGAATTGTCAAACTTTCCCTTTCGTCCGGGAACGTTTATAATTAACCTATGCAACCGCGTCCGGTGATCGGCGTCATCGGCCCCAGCCTCCCGAAGCCTGAGTGGTCCCGTGCCGCAGAGGAACTCGGCCGTGCCATCGCAAAGGAGGGGTGGGTGCTCCTTTCCGGAGGATATGGCGGTGTGATGGAGGCGGCAAGCCGCGGGGCTTCGGAGGCGGGGGGACTGGTGCTGGGTCTTCTGATGGGCACGGACCCGATGGAGGGCAATCCTTTTCTGACCGTGGCCCTTCCCACCGGCCTGGGACATGTGCGGAACGCCCTGGTGGTGCAGTTTTCCTGGGCGCTGGTGGCGGTGGGCTGGAGTCTGGGGACCCTGAACGAACTGTCTCTGGCGCTGCGGATTGACAAACCCGTTGTGGGTCTCTTCCAGCCGGACTGGCCCTTTGACCTGCCCCGGGCAGATTCGGTGGAAGAGGCCCTGAACTTTCTGCGAAAGGCCGTTCAAACAGTGCGGAACTCCGGGGAATAACCCCGCAACCTGGAGGATTGCAGATGGATCCTCAAAGTCCGCTTTACAGAGAAGCTTTGAAATATCATCGCGAACCCGTCCCCGGGAAGCTGGGGGTTGTCCCCCTCAAATCCACCCGGACCCAGTGGGATCTCTCCCTGGCTTATTCCCCGGGGGTGGCCGCGCCGGTGCTGGAAATTGATCGGGACCCGGACCTGGCCTATGAATATACCAACAAGGCCAACCTGGTGGCGGTGGTTTCCAACGGAAGCGCCATTCTGGGTCTGGGAAATCGGGGGGCCCTGGCCTCCAAGCCGGTGATGGAAGGCAAAGGCGTGCTGTTCAAGCGGTTCGGGGACATTGATGTGTATGACCTGGAAGTGAACACGGACGATCCCGATGTGTTCATTCAGGTGGTGAAGGCGCTGGAGCCCACCTTCGGAGGCATCAACCTGGAAGACATCAGGGCGCCAGAATGCTTCTATATTGAAGAAAAACTCATTGAACTGATGGACATTCCCGTGTTTCACGACGACCAGCACGGGACGGCCATCATCGCCGGTGCCGGCCTGATCAACGCTCTGGAACTCCAGAACAAGCGTGCGGAAGACGTGAAGGTGGTGATTGTCGGTGCCGGTGCAGCCGGGATTGCCATCGCCAGGTTCCTGCTCCTTCTCGGGGTGAAGAAAGAGCACATTTTTCTCCTGGATTCCAAGGGTGTGATCCACACGGGACGGACGGACCTCAACCCCTACAAGGCCCAGTTTGCTCTGGATACCGACGCCCGGACGCTGGAAGATGCCATTGCTGGAGCAGATGTGTTCATCGGCGTTGCGGTGGCCAACCTGCTCACCGAGGAGATGCTCCGTTCCATGGCGGATCGGCCCATCATTTTCGCTCTGGCCAACCCGGATCCGGAGGTTCCTTATGACGTGGCACGAGCTGTCCGGCCGGACGCCATCGTGGCCACCGGGCGTTCGGACTATCCCAACCAGGTGAACAACGTCCTGGGGTTTCCCTATATCTTCCGGGGTGCCCTGGACGTTCGGGCCCGCAAGATCAACGACGAGATGAAACTCGCTGCGGCGAAAGCCCTGGCGGCCCTGGCCCGGGAAGACGTCCCGGACAGCGTGCTTCGGGCCTATAATCTGGATTATCTCGCGTTCGGTCCGGAGTATATCCTGCCCAAACCCCTGGATCCCCGGGTGCTGTTGTGGGAGGCCCCGGCGGTGGCCCGGGCGGCCATGGGAACCGGTGTGGCCCGCCGGGCGCTGGATCTTGACCACTATCGGGAGGAGCTGGAGAATCGTCTGGGCAAGGTCTGGGAAGTGCGGCGTTTCTTCATCCAGACCGCCCACCGGGCCCCCTCTCACCGGGTGGTGTTCGCCGAGGGAGAGGAGGTGTCCATCCTCCGGGCGGCCCACGCCCTGGTGCACCAGAACATCGCCCGGCCCATCGTGCTGGGTCGGAGGGAGGTGATCCGGGAGCGTCTGACCGAACTCGGTCTGGAAGAGGGCATTGAAATCGTGGAACCCGAGAAGGATCCCCGTCTGGAGTCCTATGCCCACAGGCTGTTTGAACGCCGGTCCCGGAAGGGGATCACCCTGGAGGAGGCGCGCCGCATTTTGCGTCTGCCCAACTATTTTGGGGCCATGATGGTGGCCGAGGGAGATGCAGACGCCTTTCTCACCGGAATCACCTATCACTATCCGGACGCCGTCCGTCCCATCCTCCGGGTGATCGGCAAGGCACCGGACGTTCGCCGGGTGGTGGGGGTGTATCTCGTGATCCACGACGGAGAGGTGTTCTTTTTCGCCGACACCACCATGACCATCCATCCCACGTCTGAGGACCTGGTGGACATCGCGGTGCAGACCGCAGCCTTTGCCCGCTCCATGGGCGTCACGCCCCGGGTGGCCCTACTCTCGTTTTCCAACTTCGGCAGTGTGGACGCGGAAGAAACCCGCCGGATCCAGGAGGCGGTCCGGATCCTCCATGAGCGATATCCCGATCTGGAAGTGGATGGGGAAGTTCAGGCGGATGTGGCCCTCTCCACCGGCCGCCTGCAGAAAGTCTATCCCTTTTCCCGGCTGAAACACCGGGCCAACGTGCTGGTGTTTCCCTGTCTTGCCGCGGCCAACATCGGATATAAATTGCTGGCCCATCTCTCCAACGCCGACCTCATTGGACCCGTTCTGCTGGGAACCGCCCGCCCGGCCCACGCCCTCCAGAGGGGTGACAGCGTGGATCAGATCATCACCATGGCCACCGTGGCCCTTTCTCAGGCGGTGTTTGAGGAAAAGGGAGGAGGCCTGGCGGCATGAACCTGAAGACCTGGCTGGGAGAAGAGATCGGCGCGGTGATCCGGGCGCGGTGGGGGCAGGAGCTCTCGGTGCCCGTGGCCTATCCCCCGCGCCCGGAAATGGGAGACTATGCATCCAGCGTGGGGTTTCTTCTGGCCCGCACCCTCCGTCGTTCCCCGCAGGAGATCAGCGCGGCCGTGGCGGAGGATCTCCGCACCCGGGAGGGCATCCGCGAAGCCACGCCAGCAGGGGGATTTGTGAACATCGTGCTGGATGAGGCCTGGCTGTTTGCCCGCTTTCGGGAAGCGGCTGCACGGGGCTTTCCACCCCTTCCTTCAAAAGATCTCCGGGTGCTCCTGGAGTTTGTCTCCGCCAACCCCACCGGGCCTCTGAACGTGGTGAGCGCCCGGGCGGCGGCGGTGGGCGACACCTGGAAACGCATGCTCCGGTTTGCCGGCGTTCAGGCGGACGCGGAATATTACGTGAACGACGCCGGAGGCCAGATCCGGGCTCTCCAGGCTTCCCTGGAATATTTCGCGGGCCTTCGGGAGGCGTTCCCCGAGGACGGCTACCGGGGGGCCTATGTGGAGGCCCTGGCCCGGCGGCTCGTGGCGGAGGATGTGCCCCGGGAAGCCTGGGCTCGCACGGTGGTGGACTGGATTCTGGAAGAGCAGATGGCAGTTCTCCGGGACTACCGGGTGGACTATGACTCGGTGGTCCGGGAATCCTGGGTGCGCCGGTCGGAATATCCCGCAAAGGTGCGGGAGAAACTCGCCCCCTATCTTTATGAACAGGACGGCGCCGTGGTGTTCCGGTCCACCGCCTTCCCGCAGTTCGGGGACGACAAGGACCGGGTGGTGATCCGGAAAAACGGTGAGCCCACCTATTTCTTCTGGGATCTGGCCTATCACCTCTACAAGGCCGAGCGGGGATATGACCGTCTGGTGGACCTGCTGGGGCCGGATCATCAGGGCTATGTCCCCCGGATGAAGGCCGGTCTGGAAGCTCTGGGGGTGGGGGGGGACCGGCTGGAGGTGCTCATCGTGCAGCAGGTGAACCTGTTCCGGGAGGGGAAACGGGTGCGCATGTCCAAGCGGAAGGGCGAATTCTATGAGATGAAAACCCTCCTGGAGGAGGTGGGTGTGGACGCCGCCCGTTTCTTCATGCTCCTGCGGGCCCCTTCCACACCGCTGGACTTTGACCTCACCCTGGCCCGGAAACTTTCTCAGGACAACCCGGTGTATTATGTCCAGTATACCCATGCCCGCACGGTCAACCTCCTGAGGTATGGCGAGGAGCGGGAACTTGCCCCGGATCCGGAAGGTCTTTTCCGGCTGGATCTCCCGGAAGAACGGGCGCTGGCCCTTGCCTGTCTGCGGCTGTATGAAACCGTGGAGGATGCGGCGCGCACGGGGGAGGTTCACCGGCTGGCGCAGTATCTTCTGGACCTTTCCCGGACCTTCCATGCCTATTACCAGAAGGTCCGGATCGTGACGGAGGACGAGGCCCTTTCCCGGGCCCGGCTCGCCCTGGTGGACGGGATCCGGAAGGCGGTGGCCCGGGGGCTGGAGCTTGCAGGGGTTGCGGCCCCCGAAAGCATGTGATCGCCGATGGCCTTTCTCCAGCCCCTCTTCCTGGCTCTGGCCCCCCTGGTGCTCGCTCCTCTGGTGTTTTTCCTGCTGGGGCCCCGCATCACCCGGGAGGTCTCCTTCTCCTGGGTGGCTCTTCTGGTGGGGAATCTTCAGGAGGGG
>WFYF01000170.1 GCA_015490255.1 Caldifarciminota bacterium | reverse complement strand
GTCTATACCCGCTCTTTACAGAAAGGCCGCCACCCACCCGGGCAGGATGGAGGCGGCCCGGCCGTGATGGACCTCGTCGGCGAAGGAATCAAAGGGCGTGGGCTCCAGGTTGACCACCACCACCTGCGCGCCGCGGCGATGGGCTGTGAGGGGCAGAGCCGCCGCCGGATACACCTGCCCGGAGGTCCCCACCACCAGCAACACGTCCCCCTTCCCCATGCCCTCCACCCGGCCGAAGGCCTGACGCAGGGCTTCGGGGGGAAGGGCCTCTCCGAACCAGACCACGTCGGGCCGCATGAGACCCCTGCAGGCCGGACACCGCGGCGGCAGGGCCTCTTCCGGATAGCACTCCTCCGAAAACCTTTTCAGGCCGCAGGACGTGCACCGTTCCCGGAAGATGTTGCCATGAAGCTCCACCACCCGGGTGTTCCCCGCCCGCCGGTGGAGGTTGTCCACGTTCTGGGTGATGAGCAGGAAGTCCTCGCCCAGGGCCTGTTCCAGTCGCACCAGGGCGAGATGGGCCGGATTGGGCGAAGCCTGGAGAACGAGGCTCCGGCGCCAGACATACCAGGACCACACCAGCACGGGATCCCGGGCAAAGGCCTCTGGCGTGGCCAGGTCTTCCGGGCGGAACCGCCGCCACAGTCCCTCCTCCCCCCGGAAGGTGGGAACCCCGCTCTCGGCGGATATGCCTGCCCCCGTGAGGACGGTGAGTTTCACCGGGGTTTTCACCTGGCCAGCGCCCGCAGGATGAGATCCATCCGTTTCCGGAGTTTCTCCTGATCCCGCTCGTCTTGAAAAAAGTCCAGCACGGCATCGGGGTTAATCGTGAAATCCCCGGCCGGCTGCCCTTCCAGGAGGGTGCACACCCGGTCGGCCAGCGCCATGAGTTTTTTGCACCGCTTCGTGGAGGTGAAGACCACGTGGGCAAGCACCCCGTTTTCCACACGGGCATGGAAGGCCACCCGGTGCCCCCGATCCCGGGCTTCTCCCAGCAGAACATACCCTTCCGGCGGTGTTTCCACCCGGTGGGGAAGCCCCCGGGACACATAGGTTTTCACGTCCATGGTTTCCTCCTCAACTGGATGCCGACGTATAGAACTTTCGGGCAAAGAACCAGAACCGCCGTGAAGCCAGAAAGGCCGTCCCGGCCATGGCGAACCCCGCCAGGATCACCCGGAAGGAGGGCCCCTCCACCCACATGGCCGCGGGCAGGGTGGTGATGAAGGCCACCGGAATCAGGAAGGTGAACACAAAACGCCAGAACAGGGGATAAGCGTGAACCGGGAACCTCCCTGCCTCCAGAAGGGTCTGGAGCACGGCGGTGATGTTGTAGATCTTTACAAACCAGATGGAAAGGGAGGCCAGCATGAACCAGAGGCTATAGAGGAGAATTAAGGCCGCAACGAACAGGGCCACGCCGGCGAGGGTGGGCCCCGGCCCCGGGCGCAGTTTCACATAGACATATCCCACCACACCCAGCCCCAGGAGAATTTCCGGGAAGCCCTGGATGGTGAGATAGCGCAGGGACAGCCAGAACTGGGCGTCCACCGGTTTGAGCAGAATAAAATCCAGCGTTCCCAGGCGCACGTGCTCCACGATCCGGTTCAGATTGGGAGAAAACACCGAAAGGGAAATGCCGTTCAGCACCATGAAGGTGCCCATCACCGCCAGGGCCTGGTGGAAGGTCCATCCACCGAGACTGGAGGTATGGTGGAACATCACCGAAAGGGTCAGAACACTTCCCGCGAACATGCCCGCGCTGGAGAGAAGGGAGAGCAGGAAATTCCCCCGGTATTCCATGTGGCTCTGGAGGGCTGTGCTCCAGAACGCCCGGAGGATGCGCCACCACCGGATCATGGCGAAAGGATACGCCAGAACCTCCGGACCTTCACCCGTTTGCCCACCCCACACGGGAACTTGACCCGACGGTTTTCTCGCGGTATGATTGGCAAAACGAAGGTGCGATGGCGCTGGGTGTCCTCCGATCGGAGGTGATGGAGGTTATGATGGACGCGAATCTGGAGAAAGCCAGAGCGATCATTGTGGAGGAAGTGGCGCGGGCGGGTTACGAAGTGCGGCAAATCCTGTTTTTCGGCAGCCGCGCCCGGGGGGATGCCCGACCCGACAGCGACTGGGATTTTTATGTGATCCTCAACGCCGAAGTTGACCGCAAAACCCGACATGCCATCGCTTCCCGCATCTGCTGGCGACTTGCCCGGGAAGGGATGATTGCGGACGTCATTCTCCAGTCCGAGCAGACGGTGCAGCAGCGCAGGGAAGACCTCGGGACGCTGACCTATTATGTCCTGCGGGAGGGCGTTGCGGTATGAACGAGTTCACACTTCGCCAGTGGATCCGCAAAGCCGAGCACGACCTCAAAATCGGCAGGGACGAAATGAAGACAGCCGATCCGGCAACGGACATGGTTTGCTTTCACATGCAGCAGTGTGCGGAAAAATATCTGAAGGCCTTTCTGATTTTCCATCGCCGGGAGCCGCCCCGAACCCATCGCCTGGCGGCCCTGATCGCCCTGTGCGCGCAGATTGACCCGGATTTTGAAGATCTGATGCGCTGGGGCGTGGATGAACTAACCCCTTATGCCGTTGAAGCCCGTTATGCCGAGGAGTTCTATTTTCCGGACGTTGAGGAGACACAGCGGGCCATTGATCTCGCAGAGCGGGTGAGGGATTTCGTCCGGAAGAAGCTGAAGGAGAAGGGATTCCGCCTGTGACGGTACGCCCCCAACCATATATAATTCCCTTCACCCGGAGCCTCAAAGTGCAAGGAGTGAACCATGGCCGAACCCGAGAAGGTGATCACCGCCCTGCGCATGCTTGCGGTGGACATGGTGGAGACCGCCCACAGCGGCCATCCCGGCATGCCCCTGGGCGCGGCACCCATGGGATATGTGCTGTTCTTTGAGACCATGCGCCACAACCCCGCCAACCCCCGGTGGCTCAACCGGGACCGCTTCGTGCTCTCCGCCGGCCACGGCTCCGCCCTGCTCTATGCCCTCCTGTTCCTTTCGGGGTACGATCTCACCCTCAAAGATCTCAAAGCCTTCCGGCAGGTGGGAAGCCGCACCCCCGGCCATCCGGAGTTCCGCCTCACCCCCGGCGTGGAGACCACCACCGGTCCCCTGGGTCAGGGGTTCGCCAACGGCGTGGGCATGGCCCTGGCCGCGCGCATCCTCGGCGAACACTTCAACCGGGAGGATTTCCCCCTCATCAACTTCCGGGTGTATGGCATCGTCTCGGACGGGGACATCATGGAGGGGATCTCCCACGAGGCGGCCGCCCTGGCCGGCCACTGGGGGCTGGGAAACCTGATCTATTTCTATGACGACAACCGCATTTCCATTGACGGGCCCACAGATCTGGCCATGAGCGAGGACGTTTCCCGGCGTTTTGAGGCCTATGGCTGGCAGGTGCTGGAGGTGGCAGACGGCAACGATCTTGACGCCCTTCGTCAGGCCCTGGAAGAGGCCCGAAAGGACGAGGACCGTCCCACCCTGATCCGGGTGCGGACCCACATCGGATACGGAAGCCCCCTCCAGGACACCGCGAAAGTCCACGGCGCTCCCCTGGGGCCGGAGGCCTGGGAGAAGACCCGGGAGTTTTACAACTGGCCGAAGGAGAAGTTTTTTGTGCCGGAGGATGTGCTGGCCCTCCGGGAGAGGATGCGGGCGCGGGGGGAGGCGCTGGAACGGGAATGGATGGAACTTCTGGAAGCCTACCGCGACGCCCATCCCGACGCATACGATCGCTTTCTGAAGTGGATCCACAAGGAGCTGCCGGAGGATCTGGAGGCCCTGCTTCCCGGGTTTGACGCCGGCAAGGAAATTGCCACCCGCGCGGCAAGCGGGAAGGTGCTGAACGCCCTGGCCCCTCACATCCCCAATCTGATCGGGGGTTCGGCCGATCTCACGGACTCCAACAAAACCCGTATTGAAGGCAGCCCGCCCATCCAGCGGGGGGAGTTCCGGGGGCGGAACATCCACTTCGGCGTGCGGGAGCACGCCATGGGGGGCATCCTGAACGGCCTGGCCTATACGGAGTGTTTCTTCCCCTTCGGGGGGACTTTCCTGGTTTTCTCCGACTATATGCGGCCGGCCATCCGGATGGCCGCCCTGTCGGAACTCCACGTGATCTATGTGTTCACCCACGACAGCGTGTGGCTCGGGGAGGACGGCCCCACCCACCAGCCGGTGGAACACCTGGCGAGTCTCCGGGCCATGCCCAACCTGGTGGTGATCCGGCCGGCGGATGCGGCGGAAACCGCCTGGGCCTGGGTTTTCGCCCTGCGACACCAGAAAGGCCCCGTCGCCCTTGCCCTCTCCCGCCAGAAGGTCCCCGTGCTGGACCGGAAGCGCTTCGCTCACCCGAAGGGGTTGCTCAAAGGGGGGTATGTCCTGGCCGAAAACAACCCCCACCCCGAACTGATTCTGGTGGCCACGGGTTCGGAGGTGGCCCTGGCCGCGGAAGCGTATACGGTTCTGGAAAAGGAAATCCCTGTGCGCCTGGTTTCCCTGCCTTCCTTTGAAATCTTTTTCATGCAGGACCGGGAATATCGGGAGGCGGTCCTGCCGCCGGGGGTGCCGAAACTCGCGGTGGAGGCGGCCAGTTCCTTCGGCTGGGAGCGGATTGTGGACCGGGGGAAAATCATCGCCCTGGACCGGTTTGGAGCCTCCGGTCCCTACCGGGAACTCATGAAGCACTTCGGCTTCACGCCGGAACGGATTGTGGCCGAGGCCCGGGAGCTTCTTGCGGCCATGAGGAGGTCCTGAAATGGACGGGTATGCACCTGTCTCTTATACACATCTGACGCTGCGACGATCTACTCTGT
>WFYF01000169.1 GCA_015490255.1 Caldifarciminota bacterium | reverse complement strand
TGCGCACCACCTCCACGAAATCCTGGATCTTTTTGGCCAGCACGATCCCCGGGAGGTGGGCCAGAACCGAAATCCGGACGGCGAGGCCTGTGTTGGTCAGAGAGGCAGTGAGAAAGCCGAAGTCGCCCAGAAAGGCGTATTCCACCCGTTCTCCGAGGGCCCGGTCCAAGGTGAGGGCCTCTTCATACGCCTCGTCCAGATTGAAGGCCGGGCGGAACACCTGAATACGCAGGTGGTCTTCCTCGTTGATCAGGACCGAAAGGCGCTCATCCGGCAGGAAGGCACCGCCCACGCCGGGCAGGGTCCGCCGGACCAGGTCCGGAGAGGCCAGTTTCCGTTCCACGAGAAAGAGCCGCTCCAGATCCGAAAGGGTGAGGTTTTCAAAGAAAACAAGGTCCCCCATAACGCCGGGGAGCACCTCATGCAGGAGTTCCCACGTGCGGGAGAGGTCTTCCTCCCGGGCCACCGGCGGGAAGGGAAAGGCCTCCAGATTCCGGGCCACCCGGACCCGGGTGCTCAGAATGGTCTCGGGATAAGGCCCCTCGGCCGAAAGCCAGGAGGGGGTCTGCTCTTTCAGTTTTTCGAGGAAGTCCATCCCAGTTCTTCTTCAATCACCCGCAGGCGGTCCCGGACGCGGGCGGCCTCCTCAAAGCGTTCCTCGGAGACGAGTTCTTCCAGCCGGGAAAGGAGTTCCTGACGCTCCTCCATCAGGGTCCGCCGCCGGGGGTCGTGGGCATAGGCCCGGCCCTTATAGACCACCTCCGTGTCGTGGAGTTTTTTCAGGAAGGCTTTGAGATTCTCCAGGAAGGCCGCATAACACTCCGCACAGCCCACCAGCAGGGTTTTCTTCACCTCGGTGTAGGGGCGGCCGCAGCGGGGACAGACACGCTCCATCTCCTCCTTTCCGGGAGGAAGCACCGGCCGCTTCGGTGCCACAGGTTTCACGGTCGTCTCTTCCGGGAGGGCCAGGGCGAGTTTCCAGGCACAGGTCTCGCACACCCGCCGCTCCAGCCGGTGCTCCCGGGTGACCTCCACGAAGATATGGGTGGCGCTCCGCAGTCCGCACACCTCACAGTTCATGGGCGACTTTCTCCTCCAGATAGGCGATGGCCCGCCGGATCCGCCGGAGCACCCGTTCCCGGCCCAGGGCCTCGAGCAGGATGAACAGGCTCGGTCCCACCCGGAATCCCGTGACCGCCAGCCGCACCGGGTGAATCAGGGCACCCGCCTTCACCCCCAGCTCCTCCGCCAGCGCCCGCAGCGTCCGCTCCAGGCTCTCGGCATCAAAGCGCTCCAGACCCTCCCAGCGGGAGAGGAGCAGCCGGAGCCGCTCGGCCACCGCCTGCGGATCCCTGAAGTGCTTCTTCTCGCCGTCCGGATCATAGGCGGTGGGGTCCTCAAAGAAATACCGTCCGAATTCCACGAATTCCCGGAGGGTTTTCACCCGATCCCGCAGCAGACGCACCATGGCCCGGACGTCCTCGTCCGGTCCCGAAAGGCCTGCTTCTTCCAGGAAGGGCCGGACCCGCCGGACCAGCTCCTCCTCGTCCATCTGCTGGATATACACGCTGTTCATCCACAAAAGTTTCTGATAGTCAAACCGTGCAGGGGCCGTGCGCACCCGGTCCAGATCAAACAGCCGGATCATCTCTTCAAGGGTGAGGATCTCCCGGTCGTCCCCGGGGGACCAGCCGAGAAGGGCCAGATAGTTCCGCAGGGCTTCCGGGAGATAGCCCATGCGCTGGAATTCCCGGACGCTCGTGGCGCCGTGGCGCTTGGACAGTTTCCCCTTCCCGTCCGGCGAGAGGATCACCGGAAGGTGGGCGAACACCGGAGGCTCCCAGCCGAAAGCCTGATAGAGGAGCACGTGATAGGGCAGGGACGGGATCCACTCGTCCGCCCGCATCACGTGGGTGATGCCCATCAGGTGGTCGTCCACCACGTTGGCCAGGTGATAGGTGGGGAAGCCGTCGGATTTGAGGAGGATGATGTCTTCCAGTTCCCGGTTGTCAAACACGATCTCGCCCCGGAGGGCGTCCACCACGCGGGTCTCCCCCTCAAGGGGCACCGCCAGGCGGATGGTGTGGGGCTCGCCCGCCTGGATGCGCTTTTCCCGCTCTTCGGGGGAGAGAAAGCGGCACTTCCGGTCATATCCCGGGCGCTTTCCGGCCCGGCGCTGTTCCTCCCGGAGGGCCTCCAGACGCTCCGGGCTGCAGAAACAGGGATAGGCTTTGCCCTCGGCTACCAGCCGTTCCACGTGCTCCCGATAGATGGACAGCCGCTCCGACTGGAACACGGGGCCCTCATCCCATTGAAGGCCCAGCCAGCGAAGGCCCTCCTGGATGTCTTCCACCGCGTCTTCCACAAAGCGGGTCCGGTCCGTGTCCTCAATCCGGAGGATGAACTGGCCGCCGTGATGCCGGGCGAAAAGCCAGTTATACAGGGCCGTCCGGGCCCCGCCCACGTGAAGATATCCCGTCGGCGACGGTGCAAAACGAACCCGTACCATAACCGCTCCTTCTCGTTTTTTGCAGGGAAAGGGTACACCGCCCCTCCCGGACCATCAAGGGGAGGAGCCCTCCGGTATTCCGGCGGGTGTTGTGTTTCTGCCCCGAATTCACCTCTGGTGTTTCCGAGGCACGCTACGGTCTTTTTCACCCCCACAGGCGGTGGGATCCCGGGCTGTCCTGTTCAGAGAACTGCTCTGCATACGAAAATGAAATCCTCACCCTTCCCCCGCCAGGAACTGCTCCAGAATCAGCATGGCGGCCACCTGATCCACCCGGTGCTTTTCCCGGGAGGGTTTGAACCCGGCTTCCCGCAGACGGCGCTCCGCCTCCAGGCTGGTGAGCCGTTCGTCCACGAAATGCACCGGCAGGCCCAGCCGCGCCCGGAGTTTCTCCGCGAAGGCCCGGACCTCCCGGGTGCGCGGGGTCTCCTGCCCGGCAAGACCTATCGGCAGGCCCACCACCACTTCCACCACTCCCTCCGCCGCCACGATGGCGGCGATCTCCTCCACCAGACGGGGACCCGCGGCAAGGGTTCTGTAGGGCAGGGCAATCCGGCGGGCGGAATCCGAAAGGGCCAGTCCCACCCGGCGGGTGCCATAGTCCACCGCCAGCACTTTCCCCGGCCGGCTCATACCGCCTCCCTTCGCTGCACCGCCACCGGTCGCACCCGAACGAAGGGAAAGAGGGCGAGGGTCAGCGCCCCCACGCCCACGAGGGCGCCCCCCACCCCGAAACGGTCCGCCAGGAAACCGATGAGGGGGGCAAGGACGGTCGCAAACAGCGTCCTGACGTTGCTTTCCACCGACAGGGCCGTGGCCATTGCCTGCTCCGGCACGAGATCCGAAAGATATCCCATGGTGATGGGCCGGCGGAGGTTCTGAAGGAGATACAGGCCC
>WFYF01000168.1 GCA_015490255.1 Caldifarciminota bacterium | reverse complement strand
GGTTCAACGTGTTCATCACCCGTCACCTTGCACGCTATTATGCGGGCATTTCCGCCGACATGTATCTGGCCATGCAGGAGAGCCGTCGGGAGATCCTTCCTGTGGCACAGGAACTTCTGGAAGAATCCGGGCACGTGTGCGTGTTCAACACCTTCGGCAACCTGCTGTCCGATCCGGATGTTCAGGCCATGGCCGGGGGACTCCCTGCCCCGGAGCACTATGTGTTTGCCGCGGCCAGCGTGGCCCGGGCCCTGGGGTTTGGGGACTGGCGGGTGAAGGCGCTGGAGCCCGGCGTTTCCCTGCACCTGGCAGCCAGCCACGAATATGAAGGTCTTCTTTTTGAAAAACATCCGGAGCGGGACCGCCTGCCCATCTTCTTCATGCCGGGCGCCACAGCCGCGATCATGAACCTGGCCTATGTGGGAGAGATCCACACCGGCCCCACCCTCACCCAGGAGTTCTACGATGCCCTGATGCTCGGGAAAATGGGATCGCTGTTTCACGCCTCCGTTGAAAAACTCCGCCATCGCGGCGATCCCCACACGGAGACCAGCGCCCGGAAAACACCTGCGTAGGCACCGATATTCTCGCGGCAGGTACGGAGCCGTTCAGCAGGAAAAAGCCGGCGTCCTGTAGCGTTATCAGCTCCTCCTGAGACTTCTCTGGAGGTGCGGAGGGTTAGAGACACGGAAGATATGAGGGATTTCCTTCCTGACAAGAGAACGCTGTCGGCGGAGAGAAATATCGGGATTTAAGATTCCCCCACGGGGTGGGGTGTCATTTTGTGGAGGACTATCCCACCTGTTCCGGAACAAACCGGCGGAGGGCACGTTTGCCGAGTCCCGTGAGCACCTCATACACGATGGTGCCGGAAAAGCGGGCCCAGTCCCAGGGATGCATGGCGGGCGGGGATCCCAGAAGCACCACCTCCTCTCCCACTTCAGGCACCGGCCCTTCGGTGAAGTCCACCATCACCAGGTCCATGGTCACCGCCCCCACCATGGGGAAACGCCGGTTGCGGTAAACCACAAAACCCTTTCCGGAAAGGGCTCGGGGAAGCCCATCCGCATAGCCCACCGCCACCACCCCAATGCGGCTCGTCCGTGTCGTACGAAAGGTCCAGCCATAGGAGATCCCTGCGCCTGCCGGAACCTCCTTCACCTCCACCACCGGAGCCCGGAGCTCAAAGGCAAGTTCCAGAGATGAAGGGATTTCCGGAGAAGGGGCAAGCCCCCACAGCCCCAGACCCGCGCGGGGGAAACTCCCCGAAAGCCAGGATTCCCCTGACAGGGCCAGGGCGGTGTTGGCAATGTGAACACGCCCTTCCGGCCGAACACCGCGAAAGAGGTTCATCCACCGGCGGGCACGGCGCACCAGCAGCCCATAACCCTCCGGGTCTTCCCACGGGGCGAGGGGAAAATGGAGCATCAGACCTTCCCAGGGATGGGCCTCCAGCACCGCCAGTGCCTGTTCTTCGGAAAGGCCCAACCGGTTCATCCCGATGTCCACGTGGAGATGAAGCCCGGGTCGGGAAGGCGTCTGTCGCAGCGCTTCCAGAACCCGGGACGTCCCCACGGCCACCTGAAAGGGGCTTTCCAGAAGGTCCCGGATTTCCCCCCGGGTCGGGGGCGCATAGAGCACCAGGATCTTCTCTGGAGGAAGCCACCGGGCCAGCTCGGTGGCTTCCTCCAGACTGGCCACGGCGAAAGCTTCCACGGCATCGGGGATTTCCGCAAGGGCCTGGACCACCCCTTCCATCCCCAGACCATAGCCGTCGTCCTTCACCACGGCCACGCCTCGGGGGGCGTTCAGAAAGCGGCACAGGCTGAGAAAATTCTCCCGGATGCGGGAGGGGTCAATCTGAAGCAGAGGACGCATGCTTTTTCCGGAGTCTGCCCCGCAGGAACCCCAGCGCCATCCGGCCAAACAGGCGATCCAGTCCGAGGTTTTCCGGGCGGAATCTGACGAGAGGATGCTCCTTCAGAATCTCCAGCGTTTCCTGGGCTGAGTCGGAAAGCTCTCCCACCTCCATCTCC
>WFYF01000167.1 GCA_015490255.1 Caldifarciminota bacterium | reverse complement strand
TGACCGGACTGATCAACACCCCATGCGATTCCCCGAGGAATCGCATGGGGACCCCCTGAGTTCGGTTCATACCGGCTCAGGGGGTAAATTTTTTGCATCTCTGCTGTTCTTTCAACCCACATCCACGTGAAAGGGGTCCCCACGGGATTTTTTTAAAATCCCGTGGGGTGTATTCCCTCCCGTAATCCAGCGCCTCAGGAGGTGGATCAGTTTTTAGTGTAATACTACAGACACACGTTGAGGCAAGGCGCGGATTTGAAAGGACCACACCCCTCCTTTATGATAACATCCAGAGTTTGCCAGCCAAACCCGGGGAGTGATCATGGACGTCCTTCAGTATGATGTGGTCATTCTGGGGTCAGGTCTTGCAGGTCTTCGGGCCGCCGTGGAGGCAGCCCGCACACGAACGGACATCCGCATTGCCCTGGTGTCCAAGGTCCAGGTGATGCGCTCCCATTCTGTGTGCGCGGAAGGCGGAACCGGTGCGGCCCTCCGCCCGGAAGAGGGAGACTCTCCCCTTCTCCATGCGTGGGACACGGTCAAGGGCAGCGACTTCCTCGCCGACCAGGACGCCGTCTTCAGGTTTGTGGAGATGATGCCACAGGAGATCCTCCAGCTGGAACACTGGGGCATCCCCTGGAGCCGCCGTCCGGATGGAAGGATCAACCAGCGCCCCTTCGGCGGCCATTCTTTCCCCCGCGCAGTGTTTGCCTCTGACAAAACCGGCTTCTTTGAGATGCAAACTCTCTATGACACCCTCCTCCAGTATGAGCATGTGGACATCTTCAACGAGTGGTTCGTGTTCAAACTCCTCATCCGGGACGGGCGATTCCAGGGCGTGGTGGCCTGGGAGCTGGCCACCGGCAAGCTCTATGCCATCCACGCCAGAGCCGGGATCATCGCCACAGGAGGAGCCGGCCGCCTGTATGCCTTCACCACCTTCTCCCACATCGTGACCGGCGACGGGATCGCCATGGCCTATCGGGAAGGCCTGCCCCTCAAGGACATGGAATTCATGCAGTTTCACCCCACCGGTATCGTTCCTTCCGGCATTCTCGTTACCGAAGGGGCCCGGGGTGAAGGAGGGTATCTGCTGAACAGCAAGGGCGAGCGCTTCATGGACCGCTATGCTCCGGAGCGGATGGAGCTGGCCCCCCGCGACGTGGTCTCCCGGGCGGAGATGACCGAAATTCTGGAGGGACGGGGTTTCAAAGGTCCCAACGGTCTGGATTATGTCCATCTGGACCTGCGCCATCTGGGTGCGGACCGGATCAACGAGCGGCTGGGACTGGTGCGGGAGGTCTCCATCAAGTTCGCAGGCGTGGACCCCATTGAGGCACCCATCCCCGTCCGGCCCGTCCAGCACTACACCATGGGAGGCATCCACGTGGATATTGACGGGAAGGTGCCCTCCGTGGAGGGGCTGTGGGCGGCCGGGGAAGCGGCCTGCGTCTCCATTCACGGGGCCAACCGGCTGGGGTCCAACTCCACGGCAGAGTGCCTGGTCTGGGGGCGGATCACCGGCGAGCTGGCCGCCCGGTTTGCCGCAAGCACGAAGCACGACACCCTGGACCAGGAGGCCCTGAAGAAAGCCCAGGCCTATCTCCAGAGCATGCTGGACAGGAAGGGGAACGAAAGCCCCTATGCCATCAAACACGAGCTCCAGCGGACCATGGACCGCTTCGTGGGGGTGTTCCGCACCGGTGACGAGCTGGAAGAGGCGGTGCGGATCATCCGGGAACTCCGGAAACGGTATGAGAACATCCGGGTGGTGGACACTTCCCGGGTTTACAACCAGGATCTCCAGACCGCCATTGAAACCGGCTTTCTCCTGGACCTGGGCCTGGTGGTGGCCGAAGGGGCCCTGCGGAGGACGGAGTCCCGGGGGGCCCATGCCCGGCGGGACTACCCCGAACGGGACGACGAAAACTGGCTGAAACACACCCTGGCCACCTGGACCCCTGAAGGTCCGGAGTTTTCCTATATTCCGGTGACCATCACCTACTGGAAACCCGTGGAACGCAAATATTGAGGAGGGCGTTATGGCACGAAACAAACGGCTGGGGATCTGGGGCTGGATTTTCGGCGGCCGGCACAACGTGGAGCGGTTCCTCTATACCCTCCACCGGATCACCGGCGTGGCCCTGGTATTCTATCTCATGGCCCACATTCTGGTGGTGGGCTCCCGGGCTTTCGGCCAGGAAGCCTGGGAAAACGCCATGCGCCTGGTGGGAGCCGGCAACCCCGTGGTCCGGGTGCTGGAATATCTCCTGGTGATTGCGGTGGTTTTTCATGCCACCAACGGCATCCGTCTGGTGCTGGGAGAACTCGGCATCGGTATCGGACGTCCCCGTCGCCCGGTCTATCCCTATCCCAAAGACAGCATTCGCAAACCCCGGAAGTGGATCCTTGTGCTTGAGGGGCTGGCCACGGTGTATCTTGTGGTGGCTGCCTATTTCTTCTTTGTCCGTCACTGAGGAGGTCAGCCATGCGTGAGGGTGTTGCCTGGGCTTTGCATCTTTTTGCGGGTGTGATTCTGTTTTTCCTGCTGCTGTTCCACGTCACTCAGATGCATGTGGCCCTCTTCCCGGGCTGGGGTGAGGCTGCCCTGGAGTGGACCAACGTGCTGGCACGGGCGGGCGCCAGAGGATGGAAAATCCTTTATCTTCTGTTTCTTGCCGCAGCCCTCTATCACGGCTTTTTCGGCCTGCGAAACGTGCTGATTGAGATTTCTTTCCTGCGCAGACGGGTGAACGAGGTGACCATCGTGCTTTCCGCGCTGGGGGTGATCCTGTTCGCTTATGGGTTTTATACCACGCTGGCCACCCCGAGCCCCATGCCGGGGCTGCCCTGAGGAGGTTGTCATGGCGTCCACAAAGCAGAAGGCCCTGCCCGAAACCTATACGGTGGAGGTGTTTCGTTTCGCTCCCGGTGAGAAGAAACCCCGGTATGACCGGTTTGAGGTCCCCGTCCAGCATCCCGGGATGACCGTGCTGGAGGCCCTGCTGTATATCAAGGAGAACCTGGATCCCACCCTGGCGGTGCGCTATTCCTGCCGGATGGCGGTGTGCGGTTCCTGCGGCATGTATGTGAACGGCAAAGGCGTGCTCGCCTGTCACACCCGCCTGGCGGAATTTCCTTCAGGGAAGATCCGGGTTTCTCCCATGCCCAACTATCCGGTGGTGAAGGACCTGATGACGGACATGTCGGAATTTTTCACCCATCACCGGGAGGTGAAGCCCTATATCATCAACCCCGAAATGCGGGCGGAGATTGAGCGGCCCACCCGGGAATTCCTCCAGACGCCGGAGGAGGTGGAGGAGTATCTGCAGTTCAGCTATTGCATCAAATGCGGGCTGTGCGTTTCGGCCTGCCCCACGGTGGCCAGCGATCCGGACTTTCTGGGGCCCCAGGCGCTGATGACGGTGACCCGGTATAACCGGGATACCCGGGATGGCGGGTGGACCTATCGCCTGGAGGTTGTGGACCGACCCCACGGCGTGTGGAACTGTCATTTTGCCGGAGCCTGCACAGAGGTGTGTCCCAAAGGGGTGGATCCCGCCCTGGCCATTCAGTTTCTCAAGCGGGAAGCGGTGGTTCATGGTCTGGGACTGGATCGTCTTCCCTTCTGGCCGAAACGGAAGCAGGCACCCCTTGCGCCTCCGCCCAAACCGGCCCGCCGGAAAGGGATTCCCGCACCTCCCCCCCGCACGGTGCCCGAATCCTGAATGGTCTCCTTCAAGGAACGATACGCAGAGCTTCAGCAATTTGTGGAAGAGGGCCTGGAGAGGTTCCTCCCGCCGGAGGGAGAAGGGCCCCCCCGGTTGCGTGAGGCGATGCGGTATTCCCTCTTTGCAGGCGGGAAACGTCTCCGGCCGGTGCTTTTGCTGGAAGCCTATGCCCTTCACGGGGGAGCGAACCCCGGGGATGAAGCCCTGCCCCTCGCCTGCGCGCTGGAGATGATCCACACCTTTACCCTGATCCATGACGATCTTCCGGCCATGGACAACGACGATTTCCGCCGGGGGCGCCCCACCAACCACCGGGTGTTCGGGGAGGCCATGGCCATTCTGGCCGGCGATGCCCTCTTCAATCATGCCTTTGCCACAGCCCTGGAAGCCCGGATCCCTCCGGAGCGCCTCCTGAAGGTGCTCCGCATCCTCACGGAAAAATCCGGGCTGGATGGGGTGATCGGCGGACAGGTCTACGACCTGGAAGGGGAGGGGGCCGAACCCACCCTGGAGGGGGTGCGCCGGATTCACGAGCGCAAAACCGCCGCACTGATTCAGGCACCTCTCATGATGGGGGCGGTGGCCGCCGGTGCCGGAGAGGAGGAAATTTCCCGGATGGAGCGGGTGGGGTATCATATGGGCATGGCCTTTCAGATGGTGGATGACTATCTGGACGAGGTGGGGGATGCAGCCACCCTTGGCAAAACCCCCGGGAAAGATCGGGCGCAGGGCAAACTCACCTATCCGGCGGTGCGGGGTCTGGAGGGAACCGTTGAAGATGCCCGGGAGGAGATGGAGCGGGCGTGGGCGTTGCTCTCGGTGTATGGTGAGCGGGCCCGGTTTCTCCGGGACCTGGGGCGGTTTATCCTTGAGCGGGTTTCGTGATGGAGGGATTTCTGACCAACCGGTATTTCTGGGTTCCCCTGTTCACGGGATTTTTTGCCCAGATCGTGAAGGCGCTGCTGTTTGCCCTCCGGCGCAGGCGGTTTGACTTTCGCTGGCTCATCACCACGGGGGGCATGCCGAGCAGTCACTCCGCGTCGGTGATGGCCCTTTCCACCCTGGTGGGACTGCAGGAGGGATGGGACTCTCCCCTCTTCGGGGTGACCCTCTATTTCAGCGTGATCGTGATGTACGACGCCGCCGGTCTCCGCCGGGCGGCGGGCAAACAGGCAGCCATCCTGAACCGGATTGTGGACGAACTGTCCCGGACCCATGCGGTGCCCCAGGAACGCCTGATGGAGCTCCTGGGGCACACCCCCATGGAGGTGCTTGCCGGAGCCCTGATGGGGGTGGTGGTGGGCCTGATCTTCGGAGGTTGAGATGGAGCGGTTCTTTTATGAACTGGCCATGTGGCTTCCAGGCATCTTGCTGGCGCTGTCCGTCCATGAATACGCTCACGCCTGGACAGCGGTTCGTCTCGGTGACCCCACACCGAAACTGATGGGCCGGCTGACCCTGGATCCCCTGCGGCACATTGATCCGGTCGGGCTGCTCCTCCTTGTGCTGATCCACATCGGGTGGGCCAAGCCGGTCCCCGTGAATCCTGCGCATTTTCGCCGACCCCGCCGGGATATGGCCCTCGTGGCGGTTGCCGGCCCCCTGTCCAACCTGCTCTCTGCCCTGCCCGCAGCCCTTATCCTGCGCACCGGCGTGCTGACCCACCTTCCCGGCCCCCTGCAGGGGCTGGAAACCCTTCTGTTTGCCTTTGTGTTCATCTCCCTGATCCTGGCATTTTTCAACCTATTTCCCGTGGCTCCGCTGGACGGATGGCGGATTGTGGCGAGTCTCGCCGGCCCCCGGCCATGGGTCCTGACGATGGAGCGATGGGGGGGGTTGATGCTTCTTGTGGTTTTGCTGGTGTTTCCCCGCCTGGGGGTGGATGTGATCGGCTGGTGGCTGGTGCCCTGGATGCGTCTGGCCGGTCAGGTGTTTCTGGGAATGCCTCTTGCCTGAGAGGAGGAAAGCGGTGGGTGTGCGGATCCGGAGTGTGGGGCACTATGTGCCCGAGAAGGTGCTCACCAACTTTGACCTGGAAAAAATCGTGGACACGACCGACGAGTGGATCCGGACCCGGACGGGGATCCGGGAGCGCCGGATCGCCGCGCCGGAGCAGGCCACCTCGGATCTGGCCGAAGGTGCTGCCCGGAACGCGCTGGAGCGAGCAGGACTTGCCCCGGAGGACCTAGATCTCATCCTGGTGGCCACGGCCACACCGGATCACCTCTTTCCCGCGACCGCCTGTCTGGTTCAGGCCAAACTCGGTATCCGGGGACGGGCCTGCTATGATATGGAGGCGGCCTGCCCGGGATTTGTGTATGGACTCCTTCAGGCCCGGGGGCTTCTGGAGGTGATGCCGGACTGGCGCTATGCGCTGGTGATCGGCGCGGAGACCATCTCTCGCATCATTGACTGGTCGGATCGCAACACCTGCGTCCTCTTTGGGGATGGGGCAGGCGCGGCCGTTCTGGAAAAAACCGATGGAGACGCCTTCCTTTCCGCGGTGCTGGGTGGAGACGGATTCCTCGGGGATCTCCTCATTCAGGAGGCGGGAGGCAGCCGTCTGCCGGCATCGGAAGAGACTGTCCGGAGGAAGCAGCACGTGGTGAAAATGGTGGGGCGGGAGGTGTTCAAGCACGCGGTGGTGGCCATGCAAAAGGCTTCGCTGCAGGCGCTGGAAAAAGCGGGCCTCACACCGGATGAAATCACCTGGGTGGTGCCCCACCAGGCCAATCTCCGGATCATTGAAGCCACCCGGGAACGTCTGGGCGTGCCGCCAGAAAAGGTGTATGTGAACCTGGATCGGTATGGCAACACCTCGGCCGCCAGCATACCCATTGCCCTGTCGGAGATGGACGCCCGGGGTCTGCTGAAGCCCGGGGATCGGGTGCTGATGGTGGCCTTCGGGGCGGGGTTTACCTGGGGG
>WFYF01000166.1 GCA_015490255.1 Caldifarciminota bacterium | reverse complement strand
GAAACCAGAAATCCGCAAGCCAGGCCACGAGAAGGAAAAGGGCAAACACCCCTCCCACCCAGCCCGTCCACAGATAGGCCAGAGTGGCCGCCGCCACCGTCCAGATCCCGGCGGTCAGCGCCCGGAAGGGTGCGCGGCGGGCCGGCCAGATTTCAACTTCCAGGATCGGATCCATTGCAGCATCCCCTGAAAGAGGGATTCACGGTGCTCGGTCAGGATGGATTCCGGGTGAAATTGCAATCCCAGGAATCCCCGTTCTTCGCACAGAAGCCCCATCACCTCACCCCGATCGTCCCGGGCGGTCACATACCGGGCGGGCAGATCCACCACCAGGGAATTGTATCGCATGGCCTGGAATCCCTGCGGCAGCCCCGTGAAAGGGGGGCGATCCACGTGAAAGATGGGGGTGGTCTTGCCATGAAGGATCCGCCGGGACGTCCGCAGCACGCCCCCCAGGAGCAGGCCCAGCATCTGATGGCCCAGACAGATCCCCAGAACCGGGAGCGCCCCGGCGATCGCCTTCACCGTGGAGAGGGTGTGGGGATAGGCATCGGGGCGTCCCGGACCCGGTGACAGGAGCACGGCGTCATAGGCCTGGAGATGATCCGGGATGTTCCGGTGATGCACCACGTCCACCGCAACGTGAAGACGCAGGAGTTCCTGCACGATGTTGAAGGAGAAGGAGTCCTCGTGATCAATGAAGAGCACGCTCATGCGCATTTCAGCCTCACCCGGGTTTGCCGGTATGCCGGTTCCACCTGCTTCCAGAGGTTCTCAAGCGGTTCCAAGTCCTGCGCCCCTAGGGCGAGGGGCAGGAAAAGCCGCACCGCGTTGATGCCGGCAACCACACGGCCTCGCATCAGATCCTCCACGGTGAGGGTATGAAACACGAGGGGCTGCCGGGTTGCTTTAAGCATACGGGAAAGGAAACGTCGCATCACGCCGCATGTGGCCTCCGGGTGTCGGGGGCTGACCCAGCGGCCGTCCAGGAAGGCGATCAGATTGGCCCGGGCCAGGGAAACCACCCTCCCCTGATGGACCAGCAGGGCTTCATCGTATCCCTGCTGCACCGCCCGTTCCTGGGCTTTCCAGAAGGCCTCCCAGCTTCCGACCTTCCAGCGCTTGAAGGCGGTGAAGGGGATGGGGAGGGCACGCCGGAAAGTCCAGTTCGGGACCTTCCCCACCGGTTGCCAGGTTGTCTGCACCCCCGCCGGTGTGAAGACCACGCGGACACGGAGGGAACCGGCCGGGAGATCCCGGAGGGCACGCCGGAGCGCCCGGGCGATGGCTTCCCGGGAAGGGGGATGCGGCCAGCGCGCCGCCCGGAAACCCCAGAACAGACGGTCCACGTGGAGGGAGAAAAGGGGGACCTCGTGGTTCTCCATCCTGAGGACGGTGAACACGCCGGGGAGCGTCATGGGTTCAGAAAGGCCATTTTCTGCCACAGTTCCCGCCACTCTTCTTCCGGGTCCGAGTCCAGGACGATGCCGCCTCCGGCGCCATAGAGGGCGGTGGTCCCCGCCACCTGAAGGGTGCGGATGGCCAGGCTGAACACCGCCTCCCCCCAGGGATAAACCACCCCGATGGCACCGGTATACACGCCCCGTTCCCACACCTCCAGTTCCGAGAGGATCTCCACCGCCCGTTTCTTCGGGGCGCCGGTGACCGAACCCCCGGGAAACAGGACCGTGAGCACATCAGAAAGGTTTTGTCCCGCAAGAAGCCGGGCCTCCACCACGGAGATCATCTGGTGGACCGTGGGGAAACTCTCCACCGCAAACAGCACCGGCACCGTCACCGTCCCGGGCCGGGCGATGCGCCCCAGGTCGTTTCGCAGGAGATCCACGATCATCACGTTCTCCGCACGGTCTTTGGGAGAGGTGCGGAGGGCCTCCCGGAGGATATGATCCTCCTCCGGGGTTTTTCCCCGGGGACGGGTTCCCTTCATGGGTACCGTCCGGATGCGGTCTCCCGAGAGATGAAAAAACAGTTCGGGAGAGAAGGAGAGCACGGCGTGCTCCTCCGTGATCTGGAGAAACGCCCCGAAGGCGGTGGGCTGGCGTGCCAGAAGACGGCGGAAGAGCCCCCAGGGCGAGCCCTCCACCCGCCATTCGGAAGGCACGGTATAATTGGCCTGATAGATGTCCCCCTGACGGAGGTGGTGCTGGATTTTCCGGATCTTTTTCCGGTATGCGGCTTCATCCTCCAGGATGCGGACGAAGGCCGCGCGGCCTTCCTCCTGCGGGGACAGAGGCGGAGGAGAAGGGCGATCAGCGGGGAATTCCCGGAAGCCTGTGCCCGGTTCCTCCAGCCACCAGTGTTCATACCGGGCAAACCAGATCTCGGGAAAGTCCAGGGGCGGCGCCCCTGCGGGAAGGTCCAGGGTGTGCCGGCGGGCGGTGTAGCCCACATACCCCACCACCAGCCCCCCGGGGCCGATCAGCCGGTCCAGGTCCTGAAAACTGGTGACCCCGGCCACCGGTTCCACCGCGACCACCTGCCGCCCCAGGCCGTGCTGGGGGCGGGGAGAGGCCAGAAACACAAAGCCGGGCTGCATGGTTATGAGGATACGCAATCTTCCGGGGAGGGACAAGCCCCGGTCGGGTTTCTCCACGCTGCAGGATTTTTCCGGGGCATCTGCTCCTCGTGCCCGTCGCTCTGACAGGCCCGGGATGGCAGAGAGCGCCATGTTGAAGGTTCATGCGGCGCAGTGGATAATCAACCGATGAAACTGAAGGTTCTGAGGCTTGCCCAGTTCCGGGGGTTTCGGGAAGCGCGATTTGACTTTTCCGATGGGATCTGGTTGATTCACGGTCCCAACGGTGCGGGCAAAACCTCTTTGCTGGAGGCCATTGCCTATCTTTCCCTTCCCCGATCCTTCCGGGGGGTCCCGGACGCCCTGCTGGTTCACCGGGGTGCGCAGGGGTTCACCCTTTCCGGGACCGTGGAGAACCGCGGGGTCCAGAACCTGAAGATCCAGTTCACCCTTTCCCGGAACGGCGAGACCCGGCAGGCCAAACGGGTGTGGATCAACGACAAGCGTGCCCGGTCCATGAAGGAGCTCTTTGAGCGTTTTGCCGTGCTTTCCTTCACACCGGAAGATCTGGCGGTGCTCACCGGGGAGCGGGAACATCGCCGGCGTTTTATGGATCGGATGATGGCGTTGCTGGAACCGGAGTATTATCCCTATCTCACCGGCTATTACCGTGCCCTCAAACAGCGAAACGCCCTGCTCCGGCAGAACCGCTTTGACGCCACGGAAGAGCGGGTGTTTCGGGAGGAACTCCTCCGGCGGAGTGAAGCCATCCAGCAGGTTCGCAGGCGCCTTCTCGCGGCCTGGGAGGGGCACTGGCACACCCGTCTGAAGATGTTTTTCCCCCACCTTTCCATCCAGATGCGGTATGAGCCGGCTTCTCCCACACCGGAACGGGACCGCTTTGCCCGGACCACCACGTGGGGGGCCCACCGGGACCACTACGCTTTCCTGGTGGAGGACCGGGAGGTGGGGACCTTCCTTTCCCATTCGGAACTCAAACTGTTGCTTCTTTCCATGTTTCTCGCCTGGGTGGACCTGTTCCGGGAACGGGGACGGGTCCCGGTGCTTGTGGTGGACGAACTCCTGAACACCCTTTCCGGGGACCGCCTGCCGGGTGTGCTTTCGGCCTTTGAGGGACTGCAGTGTTTTTTCACACATCATCAGGACCTGCCCGGTTTTGCCCTGAAACGGCTCGCCCTTCAGGGGGCAGGAGTGGCGGGATGAGGAAGCTGCGGGAAGTGCTCCGGGAGGTGTCCCGGACGCTGTCGCTGGAACGGCGCCTGGAGGAGGCGGAGGTTCGTCGGGCCTTCCGCCTGCTTCCGGAGGCCCGGACGGTACGGCTGGTGTTTGTGGACTTCCGCACCCGGACGATCGGACTGGCCTTCCGGTATCCCGGAGATCGGGAGCGTCTGGAGCCGCGGGAGGAAAGGATCCTTCAGGAACTGGCACACCTTTCGGGGCATCGTTTTGACCGCATCCTCTGGATGCTGGATCGGAAGGGAGGCACCTCATGAGCGAACGGTATACCGCTTCACAAATTCGCGTGCTGAAGGGGCTTGAGGGGGTGCGGATGCGCCCCGCCATGTATATCGGCGATGTGGGCCGACGGGGACTGCATCACCTCGTTTATGAGCTTGTGGACAACGCCGTGGACGAGGCCATCGCCGGGTTCTGCACGGACATTCAGGTCCGCCTCCATGCGGACGGCTCGGTGTCCGTCACGGACAACGGCCGGGGGATCCCTGTGGACCCCCATCCGGAACTGGGGATCTCCGGGGTGGAGGTGGTGTTCACCCAGCTTCACGCCGGAGGGAAATTTGACAAGAAGGTCTATCAGATCTCGGGGGGCCTTCACGGTGTGGGGGCCTCCGTGGTGAACGCCCTCTCTTCCTGGCTGGAGGTGGAAGTCTGCCGGGACGGCAGGCGGTATCGCCAGCGTTATGAACGGGGGAACCCTGTCACACCCCTTGAGGAAGTGGGTTCCTGCGAGCAATCGGGAACCTCGGTCCGCTTCGCCCCCGATCCCGAGATTTTCCGGACCACCACCTTTGAATTTGACGTGCTTGCCGAGCGCCTGCGGGAAATCGCCTTCCTGGTGGCAGGGGTGCGCATCATCCTGGGGGAGGAGAAAACCGGGCGGGAGGAAGTTTATCATTACGAAGGGGGGATCCGGGCCTTTGTGGAATATCTGAACGAGGGGCGCACGCCCATCACCCAGGTGTTCTATCACCGGGACCGGGTGGAGGACATTGAGGT
>WFYF01000165.1 GCA_015490255.1 Caldifarciminota bacterium | reverse complement strand
TGGCTTTTTCCGGGCGGTTGCGGGTGGGAAGGTGGCGGATTCTCTGGGCGTATGACCGCCGTCGTGGCACGGTGGCAGCAGAGCGCAGGGGGGGAGGCATCGGCTATGCCCATACCGGACCATCCTGGCAGAGCACCGTGGAACTCTGGTATCATGACACCCGGCAACCCTCCTGGTTTCTGGTTTTCCCCCGGGGGCTGGAGGTCCGGTGGTCTTTCTCCGGCGGGTTCCGCGTGGAAGGTGGTGAACTCGTGCTCTCCGGGGGCGTGACCGCGCGGCAGGATGGCTGGGTGGCCCCTGCTGTAACCTTCACCTACCGGAGCGCTTCACCGTGAAAGGGCGCATTCTGGCCTTCCTGGAGCTAATGCGTCCGATCAATGGCCTCATCGGCGGGGTGGCGTTTGGCCTGGGGATGTGGATCGGCGGAATCGCGCTGCCTGCCGAACGTTTGCTCCTGAGCCTGGGGGTCATCCTGCTGGCCTATGGGTTCAGCAATGTGGACAACGACGTGATGGACCATGCTGTGGATCGCAGGGTGCATCCCCGACGGCCTCTCCCGAGCGGTCGGGTGGATCTGCAGACTGCCCGGAGGTTCTCTCATCTGCTTGCGGTGGGATCCCTCCTCCTGGCCCTCCCTCTGGGGGGAGGACCTTTTCTGTTTGTGGCAACCATGCTGCTGTGGACATGGGTATACAACCGGTGGGGAAAGGGCTGGCCCTTCCTGGGCAACCTTATGGTTGCGGTGGCGGCGTCGGGGGTGTTTCCGTTCCTGGTGCTGCTTTCGGGGGAGATGAACCGGAAGCTTCTCTGGGTCACCCTTTTCGCGGTGCTGTTTCACCTTGTTCGGGAGATGGTGAAGGACTGCGCCGACGTGACGGGAGACGGGGAAGCGGGCTACCGAACCCTGCCCGTGGTCCGGGGGGTTCCCTTTACCCTCTGGACCGCCCGTCTCCTTCAGGGACTTTTGCTCGTGCTGACCGTGTTCGCCGGCCGGCTTGGAGCCTTTCCCGGACCGGGATACTGGGCCTTCACGGTGGGTGTCTATGGGGCGGGTGGTCTTCTCCTCCTTCTCCTCACACGTCCCTCATCCCCTTCCTGCGCCCGAACAGCGCGAGGACTGAAAGCACTTCTCCTGCCCGCTTTTCTCGGGCTCCTCGCAGGTTCAGCGCAGGACGGCGCAGGCAATGCGTTTGCCCGCCGCGCCTGCCGGCTGGGACCGGTAATCGTCGGCCCCCTCATGGATCACCACCGCCCGGGGTTCGGCAAGGTCTTTCTCGGAGAGCCAGGGGATGAAGAGCTCCAGGGCAAAGGTGTCGTCCACCACGTGGATGTTGGGAAGGTCCCCTGCATGGAAGCCCTTGGGGTTGAGCCATCCGTGTTCTGTGCCGCCGGGATTGTAATGTCCACCGGCCGATTTGAAGTCCGGCGCCGTGCACTTGCCCTTTTCGTGGATATGGAGGGCGTGGGTTCCCCGGGGCAGACCGCGTGCTTCCAGGGACAGGATGATTCCCTGGGGTGCGGGGGTGAGTTCCACATGGCCAATGGTCTTGCCTTCCGGGTTCACCAGCAGGCCTGAAAACGCCAGGAGCGTCCACAGCATCGTTCACCTCCTGTGTGTCTGTTTTTGCCATAGGGTAGGCACCACGCGGCGGTCTGTCAAGATGGCCTGAAGGTTCGGGGCTTTTTGTCTAACATAAATGCGCAATACATCCGCAACACAGACGCGGGAACAGGAGGTGGACCATGAGCAGGACAGTGGAGATTCCCGAAATTCCGGAGCCGAAACCCATCACCCTTCCGGCCGGAGAAACGGCCGTGATCGTTGTGGACATGCAGAACGACTTTGTGAAAGAGGGGGGCAAGCTCGTTGTGCCCTCCGCAAAAGAGACCATACCCGCCATCCGGAAACTCCTGGAGAAAGCCCGCAGCGCCGGTGTTCACGTGTTCTTCACCCAGGACACCCACGAGGAGGGAGACCCGGAGTGGGCCATCTGGGGAGAACACTGCCGGAAGGGGACCTGGGGCTGGGAGATCGTGGAGGAACTGGCACCCCAGCCGGGGGAACGGGTGATCCAGAAGCTCCGGTATGACGGATTTTACGGGACGCCTCTGAACCACGAACTCCACCTGCGGGGCGTGAAGCACGTGGTGGTGGCGGGCACGGTGGCCAACATCTGCGTTCTCCACACAGCCGGAAGCGCCGCCCTGCGCTATTACAACGTGGTGGTCCCGGTGGACGGAATTTCGGCTCTCACGGAATTTGACATGCAGGCGGCCCTGCGTCAGATCTCCTTCCTTTATCGCGGTCACCTCACCACCGTGGAAGATGTGACTTTCTCGCGCTGACCGTTGATAGGCCCAGAGCCGGTCTTTAGAATAACCACACACCGGCAAGGAGGATGGAATGGACATTTACCGCGAATGGATTCTGGAGCATTACAAAAACCCCCAGAACTTCGGGGAGGAGCTTCCCGATGCCACCCATTCCTTTGAAGATGGCAACCCCTCCTGCGGGGATCATCTGGCCGTGCAGCTCAAAATCCAGAACGACCGCATTGAGGATATCCGGTTCCGGGGTCAGGGCTGTGCCATTTCCATCGCCTCTGCCTCCATCCTCTCCGAACACGTGAAGGGCAAAAGCCTGGAAGAAGTGAGGAACCTGACCAAGGACGAGTTTCTGAAACTCCTGGGCATCCCCCTCTCCCCCATCCGCCTCAAATGTGCCCTGCTTTCTTTCAAAGTCCTCAAGGCCGCCCTGTACGGGCTGGACCGCGCACGGGTTGAGGTGGGCGAATGAACACCGAGAAAATCCGCCGGGACTTCCCCATCCTCCAGAGGAAGGTCAACGGCAAACCGCTGGTGTATCTGGACAACGCCGCCACCACCCAGCGGCCTCTTTCGGTGATTCAGGCGGTGGAGGCCTTTTACCGGACCTACAACGCCAACGTCCATCGCAGCCCCCATACCCTCAGTTTTGAGGCCACGCAGGCCTATGAGGACGCCCATCGGGCCGTGGCCCGGCTGATCCACGCCCCGTCCTGGCGGGAGGTGATCTTCGTCCGGAACGCCACGGAAGCCCTGAACCTGGTGGCTTACGGGTGGGGTCTCCATCATCTGAAGGAGGGGGACGAAATTCTCACCACCGTCTCCGAACACCATTCCAACATCGTTCCCTGGCAGTTTCTGGCCCGAATCACCGGAGCGCGGGTGCGGTATGTTCCGGTGGACGATGAAGGCCGGTGGACGCCGGACGACGTGCGCAAACTCCTCTCTCCCCGAACCCGGATCGTGGCCCTCGGGCATGTGTCCAACATCACCGGCGTGATCCATCCGGTGAAAGAGGCCGCAAGCATCGCCCGCGAGGCAGGGGCCCTTGTGGTGGTGGACGGCGCCCAGGCCGTGCCCCATCTCCCCGTGAACGTTCAGGACCTGGGGG
>WFYF01000164.1 GCA_015490255.1 Caldifarciminota bacterium | reverse complement strand
CCCATACCGTTTCTCAACCTCGTTGGGGGGTATGTGGTCTATAAGGAGGGACAGGCCGTTTACCGGTTTCTGGCCGAGGAATTCGGCCGCAAAAGCATTCCTTCTTTCCTTTATAACTTGGTGCGCACCCGGAACTTTGACCGGGCGGTCCGCCGGACGTTTGGCATGTCGGTGCGCAAGCTCAACGACCTGTTTGTGCTGGACGTGAAGACCCGGTATTATCCCCGGACCGGAGAATACACTTTTCCCCGTCCCCCCGAGTTCCGGCGCCTCACCGATCACCGGAAGGGGGAAGGGTTCCTCAACCTGGGGCCCACGCTGAGCCCGGCGGGGGATTATCTGGCCGTGATCTCGGACCGGGATCTCACGGCCAGCATTTATTTGCTTTCCGGAGTGGACGGGTCGGTGATCCGGAAGATGGTCTCGGGGGAGCGGACGCCGGATCTTGAAAACCTTCATCTGCTGCGGCCCTCCCTGGCCTTTTCCCCGGATGGACGGGAACTGGCCTTTGTCTCCCAGGCTCAGAATGGGGATTTGCTGCATATCCTGAACATTGAAACGCGGGAGCGCCGCTCCTTTCCTGCTCCTCCCGATGTGGACGGTCTGGCCACGCCGGCATGGCATCCGGATGGCCAGAGACTCGTGGTTGTGGGCATCCACCGCGGACGTTCCGACCTTTTTCTCTTTGATCGGATCACGCAGAGCTGGAAGGCCCTGACGGACGATCTGGCCGATGACCGGGATCCGGTCTTCAGTGAAGACGGCACATGGCTCTATTACGTAACGGATGCGGCGGGATTGTCTGGAAACGCTTTTTCCTTTGGAGGATACCGTCTGGTTCGCCGGAACCTTGAAACCGGCGGGGTGGATACCCTCACCCCTCCCCTGTATTTCCTGGCAGACCCAGTTCCGGTGGACACGGGGGTGTTCTTTGTTTATGCCCCGGGACCGGAAGAGGTTCCCATGCTGGTTTTTTATGACTTCGGGGAACAGAAATACGCTCCTGTGGTGAAATTCTGGAGCGGTGTGCGGGAGGTGAGCGCCACCCGGGACCGCAAGCGATGGGCGTTTTCCAGCCTCTATCAGGGAGGCTATGACGTGTTCCTCTTTCTTCCGGATACCCTTCCGGAGCCCACCCTGGACCTTGTCTCCTGGTCACCTCCCGTGAAGTTGCTGGACACCCTTGCCCTTCCCGTGGCCTATCGTCCCCTGGCCAACTTTTCTCTGGACTGGGCGGTCACCCAGGTTTCCTATACCGATCCCTATACCTCGGCGGGTGGGGTGGTTTATCTCGGGGCTTCAGATGTGCTGGGCAATCACCAGCTGCTTATGGGCTTTCAGGCCTATTACTCCTTCAGCCAGCCCCTGCGGGATGTGTATGTCCACCTCCAGTATGACTATCTGGCCCGGAGGGAAGACTATACGTTTATCTATACCCAGTATCCGGAACTTCTGTTTCAGGCCTACGCGGTGGTGGACGGGATGCTGGTGCCCTACATCGCCATCGCCCAGCAGCGGGTGCTGTTCGCCGGTCTTCGGTTTCCCCTCACCCGGTTCCAGCGCCTGGAGGCAGGAGCAGGGCTGGAGTGGCCCACCTATTACGGAGTGGTGGAGATCCCCTTCGGGCATCCCACCCTCGCGCCGGGGTATTACCTGATGGATCAGCAGGATTTCTGGAATCTCTATGGGCTGGTGGGATGGGTGATGGACAACGTGGTGTATTCCTATGAGACCCTGGGCCCTCTTTCGGGCATGCGGGCGCGCTTTCACCTGATGAGCACGGCGGTGCCGGGGCTGGAACGCTCCGGAGGATACCGGAGCTACTGGTCTGCCCTGGGGGATGCCCGGTTTTACTGGAAAATCACCCCGAGGATTCTGCTTGCTTTCCGTGGTGTGGGCATCACAGCGGGGGGACGGGATGCCTGGCCCGTTGCCCTGGGGGGGCCCACCACCCTCCGGGGATTTGATTATGCCACCATTGTCGGGAAGAGTGCGGTTTTCGGCAATCTGGAATTTCGGTTTCCCTTTATCCGCCGGCTCCACATGGAGGTCCTTCCCCTCTTCCTCTCCAACATCCGGGGGGTGCTGTTTGCGGATGCGGGGATGGCGGGGGAGAGCCTTTCCCGTATCACGCTGGAGGATCGGGAGCGTCTGTTCTTTGATGTGGGGGCGGGACTCCGGATGAACATGGGGGGCCTGATGCTCCTCAAGGTGGACCTGGCCAGGGGATACCGGGGCGACGGGACCACCTATCCCTGGCGCTGGGTCTTTTCCATCGGTCCGGATTTTTGAACCGAAACCGGGGAGGTCTGGGATGATCCAGATGCTGATTGGACAGACGGCGCAACAGCCCAGCCTGTTTCAGATGCTCCTTCCTTTTCTGATTGTGCTGGGAATTTTCTATGTGCTGGTGATTCTGCCACAATCCCGGGCAGAGAAACGTCACCGGGAGATGCTCCAGAGCCTCAAAAAGGGGGATCGGGTGGTCACCGTGGGCGGTCTCATGGGTGAAATCACCCGGGTGGAGGAGAAGACGGTGAACCTGCGGGTGGCCCGGGACGTGGTGGTGAAGGTGGAGAAGTCCGCGGTGAAGGCGAAGATCGGAGAGTCGTCGGGGAACTGATGCCCGTTCGCAAACTTCCTCCGGAGGTGGTCCGCCGAATCGCCGCCGGGGAGGTGGTGGATACCCCTGCATCGGTGGTGCGGGAACTTGTGGAAAACGCCCTGGACGCAGGAGCCCGGAGGATTCAGGTAGAGCTTCTG
>WFYF01000163.1 GCA_015490255.1 Caldifarciminota bacterium | reverse complement strand
TCCCTGGCTGGATCAGGCAAGCCGGAACGTTCTCCGTATGCTTCTGCACCAGCAGGACCTTCCCCTGGTGGTGTGGGCTTCCTCCCCCCGGATGATGGAATCCGGCCTGGCGCCCCGGATGGTCCATATCCCTCTGAAGCCGTTTCGCGATCCGGAACTTCGGCGGTTTGTCTCCTTCAGCCTCCAGGGGGTTCCGGACCCCCGGCTGCTCTCTTACCTCCGGGAACAGTCCGGTGGAAACCCCCTTCTTCTGGAACAGCTCCTGTTCTTTCTGCAGAGCCGGGGAGCCCTGAAACGCCTTCGGGGAGTCTGGACCCTCAAAGAAGACCTTCGGGAGATCCCCTTCCGGGTTCGGGAAGTGATCCTGGCACGGTTTGACCGCCTGGATCCTCTGGTGCAGGAAATGCTGCTTCTTGCGGCGGTCGCAGGAAACCGCTGGAAACTGGCATGGCTTGAACGGGCCCTGAAGGTGGACGTCCGTGGTGTGCTGGGAGAAGCGGGCGGGTTTGTGCGGTATGCCTCTTCGTGGGGGATGTTTGCCCACGCCGTGTTCCGGGATGTGCTGTATCGGATGCAAACCTCTCGTTCCCGGGCCCGGCGGCACCTTGCCCTGGCCCGGGCCATGGAAACGTCGGGAGATCTTGTTCCGGCGGCCCTCCACAGGTTCCGGGCCTGGCGCCTTGGAGAGGGAAAGGCCTCCGACGTCCAGGCGCACCTCCGGGAAGCCCTGGAGCAGGTTCGCTCCGGTGGTGATCCCCACCTGATGATGGAGCTCTTTGAGGCTCTGGAGATGCTGGAAGTCCTGCCGGAAGAACGGGTGGACATTTATCTGGAAAAGGCCCGGCTGTTTGTCAGGATGGGGAAGTGGGATCAGGCGGCGGAAAGACTGCGTTCTGCCGAAGCCCTGGCACGCAGGCTCGGGGATCATCCACGGGTGGCTTCGGTTCTCAAGGAAAAAGCGTTTCTTCTCACTCTCCGGAGTGACTTCGGAGAGGCGGTCCGGGTCCTGGAGGAGGCCCGTCAGGTAGCCGCCGGTGTGAAGGACTTTGAGGGCCTGGCCGGTGTGGAAAACATCATGGGAACGGCGTTCTGGTATCTGGGAAGACCGGAAGAGGCGCTCAGGGCTTTCCACAGGGCCCGGGAATACGCTGCCCGGGCCGGCAGAGAAGATCTGGTGGTCCGGGGGCTCAACAACATCGCCAACGTTCTGGACGAGCTGGGGCAGCATCAGGAGGCCGAAACGTATTACCGCGAATACGTCCGGTATGCTTCTGAAACCGGAAACCGTCTCCGGGAGGCTTCCGGGTGGCTGAATCTCGGAGGGAATTTGCTCTTTCAGGAACGGTATGATGAGGCCATTGTCACCCTGAATCGTGCCCGAAGGCACTTCCAGACACTGCATCACCCGCGGGGCCTTGCCAGTGCAAACCACAACCTGAGCATGGCCTTCCTGGAAAAGGGACATCTTCAGGCGGCGCTGCAACACGCATGGCGGGCACGAAAAATCTATGCCCTCCTCGGCTATCCCAAAGGACTGGCCATGGTCCACGGCGTGATGGCGGAAATCTTCCGGAGAGCCGGAGACCTCCGGCGTGCCCGGATGCACGTTCGCCAGGCCCTCCGGTATGGTCGTCGGGGGCAGATCCTCTACGCCCGGGGCGAAGCTCTGATGGTCAGGGCAGAACTTCTCCGTCAGGAAGGGCGGTGGCTGGATCTTCTGCGCGTGGCGAAAGAAATTCAGCGAGTGGGAGATGCCCTCCGGTTTCCCCGATTGCAGTTTTCCGGTCGGGCGCTGGCGGTTGAAGCCCGGTGGCGACTCTCCGGCGGTGGGAAAGACGAGGATCTCCGTGAGCTTGAACGGTTCTGCCGCTCCCCTGGTGATCGGTCCTGGCTCCTTTCCCTCCGGTGGCTGGTTTCCGGGGAAAGCCAGTGCCGGGAGGAGGCCTGCGCCATCCTCCGGAGGCTTTATGCCCGCACAGGCCGGGTCCTGTATCGGGAGCGTCTCGCCCGGCTGGGCTGTCTCTGACTATTCCTCCATCCACACAATGATGAGATCCAGATCCACCCCGGTGCGCATGCGGGCGTGGTGATGCTTCCGGTGCCGGAGGGGACGTTCGGCGCGGGCCACCGCCAGGAGGGTGCGAACCCGGTCTTTCCAGCGGGGAGAGGGCGCCAGACGCAGGGCGATCTCCAGTTCCCTCTCGGCCTTTGCGGGCTTGCGACACACCAGCGCACTGGCACCCAGCCCGAAATGCGCCCGGAAGTTGTCCGGATCCACCCGAATGGCCTTTTCAAACTGCTCCTGGGCGGCTCTGCAGTTTCCCCGTTTCAACAGCCTGATGCCGTTGCGGATGTGCACCCCGGCCCGGGGAGGAGAGGCTTCGGGGACCGTGATGCAGGCGGTCAGTGAGAAGAGCAAACCGACCATCCACACGCTTTTCCAGGGCATGGTTCACCCCCTGTTCATGTGAAGATACACCCTGAGAGACGTTTGTTCCCAAGAAAAGGTTCCCGACGCATGGATCCCGGAGATTTGGTCCCATGTCCGCATGCTGTCCAGAAAGGATACGGCAAAAACCTTTCGGGCCGGGCGCCGGTCTCCAAAGGCCTGAATTTTCGCGCAATTTGGCGTATAATACAGAACACGTTTTCCCGCATTCTTGTCGTCATGCCTCCGGGCGCTGCCCGCAAACAAAGGGGGAGAGGATGAAACTTCTGGAATATGCCTCCAAAGAGGTCCTTGCTTCCTTCGGATTCCCCGTGCAGAAAGGCGTTCTCGCCCACACCCTGGAAGAGGTAGAACAGGCCCTTGCGGAACTTTCTTTCCCAGTGGTGATCAAGGCCCAGGTTCCGGTGGGGGGACGCGGCAAAGCCGGTGGCATCAAACTCGCCCAAACCCGGGAAGAGGCTCTGGAAAAGGCCCGTGCCATCCTGGGCATGGAAATCAAAGGCATTCCGGTGAAGAAGGTGCTCATCACCGAGGCGGTGGACATTGAGAAGGAGTATTATGTGGGCGTGGTGCTGGATC
Source organism: Caldifarciminota bacterium (assembly GCA_015490255.1). Classification (GTDB taxonomy): domain Bacteria; phylum Hydrothermota; class Hydrothermia; order S141-80; family S141-80; genus S141-80. Next base: position 2,733 of record WFYF01000163.1, on the reverse strand, counting down.
GGAGAAATCAGACCTTCACCCTGATGGTGAGCCCGGAGGGTGGGGTGGACATTGAAGAAGTTGCCCGAACCCGTCCCGAGGCCATTCTGAAATATCCGGTGGACGTGCTGATGGGCCTTCCGGACTATAAGGCCCGGGAAATCGCCTTCTGGCTGTTCGGAGACTGGGGTCTGGTGAAACAGGGCGCTCCTCTGCTCAAGAAACTTGTGGAAACCGCCCTGGCGGTGGATGCCCAGCTTGCGGAGATCAACCCCCTGGTCAAGACCCCTGAAGGAAAACTGGTGGCGGTGGACGCCAAAATTCTGCTGGACGACAACGCCCTGTTCCGGCATCCGGACCTGGAAGGCAAGCGGGATATGGACTATGAGAACAAAGAAGAGCTGGAGGCGAAAGAGGCCGGGCTTTCCTTTGTCAAACTGGATGGCAACATCGGTTGCGTTGTGAACGGGGCGGGTCTGGCCATGGCCACCATGGATGTGGTGAAACACTTCGGTGGGGAGCCCGCGAACTTTCTGGACATCGGGGGAAGTTCCCGCCCCGAGAAGGTGATCAAGGCCCTGGATATCATTCTGAGGGATCCCCGGGTGAAGGTGATCTTCTTCAACATCTTCGGTGGGATTACCCGCACCGACGACGTGGCCCGGGGGCTCATTGAGGTTTTCCGCACCCGGGAAGTTCCGGTTCCCGTGGTGATCCGCCTCACGGGAACCAACGAGGAAATCGCTCACAGGATGCTTCAGGAGTCCGGACTTCCTCTCATTGTGGCCACCACCATGGCCGAAGGGGCCCAGAAAGCGGTGGCCCTGGCAAAAGGGGTGGCCGGATGAGCAGGCAACGGCCCGTGGCCCACTACGGTTGCATGGATTCCACAGGAGGTGATCCATGACCCCCCATCCCTTCTGGGGACTCGGGATCCATCTGGCGGTGTCTCTTGGTCTTGCCCTGGGGCTGGTTGCAGCCGGAGCGCTCCTGCGCTACCGGTCAAAAAACCCTCCGCCCTCGCGGCAGGAAACGTACGAGTGCGGCGAAACGCCGTTTCATGCAGCCCACGTCCGCATTCCGGTGAGCTTTTATCTCGTGGCCCTGCTCTTTGTGCTTTTTGATCTGGAAGCGGCCTTCCTTTTCCCCTGGGTTTTCGCCCTCCATCACGAAGCGGTGCCCCGCACCTTTGTGTTCTGGGAGATGGTGATCTTTCTGCTCGTGCTGTTCCTGGGCTGGGTGTATGCCCTCAAGAAAGGAGACCTCGCATGGCAGAGGTGACCCCGAAGCGTCTGGAGGACATTGCCGAGGAAGTGGTGCGGTTTCCGGGGGGCGGGGTGGCCCTGGTGCGCTCGGATGTGCTCTTCCACTGGGCGCAGAAGTCCAGCCTCTGGCCCCTCACCTTCGGCCTGGCCTGTTGCGCCATTGAGATGATGGCCACCTTTGCCAACCGGTTTGATCTGGACCGGTTCGGGATGATCATGCGTCCCACCCCCCGTCAGGCGGACGTGATGATCATCGCCGGAACCGTGACCATCAAAATGGCCCCCCGCATCCGGAAACTCTATGATCAGATGCCCCATCCCAAGTGGGTGATCGCCATGGGAAGCTGCGCCATCTCCGGTGACCATTACCGCAACATCTATTCCGTTGTTCCCGGTGTGGACCACGTGATCCCGGTGGACATTTACGTGCCGGGGTGCCCTCCCACGCCGGAAGCCCTCACGGAAGGCGTTCTTGCGCTGCACAAAAAGATCATGGAGGGAAGCCATGCCCGCTCCTGAGGTGGTGAGCGCCCTGGAAGTCCGGTTCAGCGCAGCACCCTATCCCCTCGGCGTGGCGGTTTCTCCTTCTGCCCTCAAGGAAGTCCTGCGAACCCTGAAAGAGCAATACGGCTATCGCCATTACGTCCTGGCTTCGGCCACCGACCGGGGGGAAACCCTGGAGGTGCTCCACGGGGTGCGCCATCCGGGCAACGGAGACGTGATCTTCGTCAAGGTGGAAGTGTCTGCAGAGGATCCCCGCGTCCCTTCGGTGGTGGATCTCTATTCCGGCGCGGACTGGTATGAGCGGGAGGTCTATGACCTGTTCGGCGTGATCTTTGAAGGGCATCCCAACCTGAAGCGGATTCTCCTGCCGGAGGAATACGACCGTGGCCATCCCCTGCGCAAGTCCTTCAAAGCCGGCACCCCCTATGAGCCCGGCTTTCGCTTTGAGGAGCAGGTGCCATGAGCATCCAGGTGGTGGAAAAGGAATTCGGCGAACTGGCCATGAACATGGGGCCGCAGCATCCCTCCACCCACGGGGTGCTGCGCCTGGTCCTTCACCTTTCCGGAGAAACCATCGTCAGGGCCGAGCCGGTGATCGGCTATCTCCACCGGGGGGTGGAGAAGCTTTCCGAGGAACTGGGTTACGATCAGCTGGCCCCCATCTTTGAACGGGACGACTATCTGGCGCCCACGGCCAACTCCCTGGCCTTCGTCCACGTGGTGGAAAAAGCGGCAAAGGTGGATGTGCCGCCCCGGGCGAAGTATCTGCGCAGCCTCATGGCGGAACTCCAGCGCGTGGCCAGCCATCTGGTGTGGCTCGGGACGTTTGGTCTGGATCTGGGGGGCGCCCTCGGGGGTGGCACCACGGTGTTCATGTATTGCTTCCGGGAGCGGGAGAAACTTCTGGACATCTTTGAGACCTGGACGGGCACCCGGTTTCACACCAACTTCAACCTGATCGGGGGCGTCCGGTACGACCTCACGC
>WFYF01000162.1 GCA_015490255.1 Caldifarciminota bacterium | reverse complement strand
GGGGGACGCCCTGCCACAGGTTCCCTGGGGGTCCCGGGAAGGGGAGAGTGAGGAGGAAGGAGGGCGAAGAAGGCCGGTTCTGCCAGGTGGCGGCAGCATGCCAGCGGGGATCCGCCAGGAAGAACCGGAAGTTCACGGTGAAGTTTTCCGGCTCTGGAGCAGCCGCAAAAGTTCGTGGCGGGAAACTTTGCCCAGCGCGTTGCGGGGGATGCGATCCACCACCACGATTTCTTTGGGCACTTTGTAGCCGGCCAGACGATCCCGCAGAAAAGCCCGGATCTCTTCCTCCCGGCACGCCGGACAGGCCACCAGAGCCACCAGGCGCTGTCCCCATTCCGGATCCTCCACCCCCAGCACCACGGCGTCTGTCACGCCGGGAAACCGGGCCAGGACGGCTTCCACTTCGGAGGGATGCACCTTTTCCCCTCCGGTGATCACGGTGTCGTCCTTGCGTCCCAGGACCACCAGCTCACCGTAGGGATTCCACATACCGATGTCTCCGGTATAGAACCATCCTCCACTCCACCGGCGCACTCCGAGGTCCATCCGGAGGGGCGAAGCCACGGTTTCGCCCCGCACCCGGATTTCCCCTTCCTCCTCCCTGCCCACGGGGGTTCCATCCTCCCGCACCACCTGGACTTCCACGCCGGGGAGGGGCATCCCGCTCCCCCGCAGGCTGGCCTCCGGGGCCTCGGGAAGCACGGTGGCCACCTGGGAGGTGGTTTCGGTCATGCCGTAGGTGCGGAGCACCGGAAGGTTCTTTTCTATGGCCTGTTGCACCAGCCCGAACCGTGCGGGGGCCCCGCCGAGGAGGATTCCCCGGAGCTTTCCCCGGGTGGGGGTGTGGGGCAGAATGCGGTGGAGCATGGTGGGCACCAGGGAGGCAAAGGTGACTTTGGACAGGGTGGACACCACCCGCTTCGGCTCAAAGGGCACCATCACCACCGTGCCCGCCGTGAAGAGGGTGCGGGTGAGGATGGCCAGCCCTCCGATGTGGAAGAGGGGAAGGGTGAGAAGCCAGCGGTCGCCCCGCCGGTGGCCGAGATGGACCGCAGAGGCGAAAGCCTGGGCCCGGTGGTTGGCCCAGCTGTGGAGAACGGGTTTGGGCACCCCCTGACTCCCCGAGGTGAAAATCACGGAGGCACCGTCCTGTCCATGAATCCAGGGAAGAGCAGCGGGGGGAAATTTCCCGGTGCGCTCCCGGGGATATCGGGTCCGGTTCCAGGTGCGAGGGTCCAGCGTGGCGTGGACCAGGATTCCTCCCAGAGCTTGCCGGCGTTCTTCTTCATTCCAGTCGGGGTTCATGGGCAGGGGTACGGCAGAAAGCCACCACAGGGCGTGGAGCAGGAACACCGTTTCGGGGAGAAAGTGGGCGTCCACCACCACGGTCATGCCCGCCCGGATCTCCAGGTCTTCCTGAAGTTCCCGCGCAATCCACCGGACCACCCGGGCAAACTCTCGCCAGGACCAGGTTTCGTGCTCCCACACCAGGGCGGGAAAGTCTCCATACCGGAGGGCGTTCACCGCGAGAGGGTGGGGCCAGGCCTGCTGCGTCATGCCTCTCCTCCTGATTCATCCCACCAGATACGAACCTTTTCAATCCGGCTTGCCGTTCGTTCGGTGATTTCAAATCGCAGACCGTTCACTTCAAACTGCCGCATTTCCGGCCCGGGGAGGACCTTAAGCCGGGAAAGAAGCCAGGAGGCCAGGCTCTCCTCGTCGGGGCCTTCCAGAGGGATACCGTGGAGTTTGAGGGTCCGCAGGGGCAGAAAGGTGGAAACCTCCACCCCCGGCCGCCACTTTCCCTGGGGCCAGAAAAAGGAAACCATGGTTTCAAACAGGATTTCATCGCTCACCATTCCCCGAAGCACGCCCCGTTCGTCCACCACAAGAGCGATGGGAATCTGGCTTTTGCGAAGCACCTCCAGCACCCGTGAGAGAGGCCAGCTGGCCAGCACCCGGACCGGGGGACGGATCCGCTGGGGCCAGGCTTCGGGACGATTCTGGGTCCGGAGGAGGTCTTTGATGTGGATCACACCGATGATGTTGTCCGGGTCTTCATCATAGACGAAAAGGCGATTCCAGGGCACCCGGCAGATGTGATTCAGGACATCGTGGAAAGAAGCCGTGGCCGCCACTTTTCGCAGGCGGTGGGCCGGAATCATGACCGTGTGGACGGGTTGTTCCATGAAGTCCAGCGCGAGTTTCAGCGCCCAGGGTCCCACTGCACGGGACCGGTGCTGCCGGAGGGACAGGAGGGCCCAGGAAATCTCCTGAAGAAGCAGATGTTCCCGGCTCAGGGAAAGAATCCGGCGCCAGAGGGCGAGATAGATCTCTACGAGCGGCGTGGCCCCCTGGGCAAACACATAAAGGAAGGGGAACAGCCAGCGAACCAGTGCAGGTCCGAACCGCCGGGCCAGGGTTTTGGGCAGAATTTCCCCAAAGATAATGAGCAGGAGGGTGGCACCGGCCCCGGAAAGAATCCAGGTTTGTGCCTCCGGGCGAAGCCGGTAGAGGGCC
>WFYF01000161.1 GCA_015490255.1 Caldifarciminota bacterium | reverse complement strand
AGACCAGATAGGGGAAGACGCCCATGGGGCGCTCACCCGGGCGTGAGGATGGTCTGGACGTGGTCCGAGAGGATATCCAGCGTCCGGAGAAACCGCTGGATGCCCTCCCGGGTTTCGGCGGGAAGCCCCCCGGCGAGCGTTCGGGCCTCCTCCGCAAAGCGGGCAGCCACGCCCAGGGTGTGCTGGAACCCCCCCTCTTTCAGGGTGAGTTCCCGGAGTTCGCCCAGGCTCATCCCGGGACGGGTCAGATCCACCTTTCCCCGCTCCTGAAGATAGAGGGCGGGAAGGCTCCAGCGCCCTTTTTTAGCGTCGCCATCCGTTTCGTCAAAAAGGTCCACACAGTCGTCCAGGATCTGGAAAGCCATCCCATACGCATAGCCGGTCCGGAACAGCAGATCCAGCTCTTCGGGAGTTGCCCCCCGCACCAGGCCCCCGATCTTCAGGGCACCGGCAAACAGTGAAGCGGTTTTCTTGCCGATAATGCGATGATACATGTCGGTGGAAAAGTTCTGGTCCCGGGTGGCCATCTCCTCCCAGAATTCCCCCACCACCATGTCCTGGACCACAATGAGGAGCTCTTCCACGATGGGGGGAATCCCCAGGCCATAGGCCCCACGCAGGGCCCGAACAAACACATAGTCCCCCGCGAGCACCGCCACGCTTTCTCCATGGGCATAATTCAGAGCCTCCACCTCCCGTCGGAGAATGGCCTGATCCACAATGTCGTCGTGGATCAGCGAGGAGGCGTGAACCAGCTCCACCACCGCCGCCGCCTGCACCGCCCGGCGGTCCTCCGGCCCCCGGGCCCGGGCGGCAAACAGCACCGCCGCCGGACGGAGACGCTTCCCTCCCTGAAAAAAAGGCTCCAGCGGGATGGGGAAGGGGGAATCCACAATCCTCACGATGGCCCGGTTGACCTCTTCAAGAGCCCCCTGGATGGGGGCATAAACCTCGCGGAGCGCTTCAAACATTCGTCCTTCCTGGTTCGGGTTTCGGTATAGTATAAAGAGCCTTCATGGCATGGTCAATGAAAGGTGCGGCGCCTCCGGAAGGAGGCGCCGCACCCCTCACAGCGCCAGAATCAACCCGTCCGGATTTTCCAGCAGGCGGATCACCTCCCGGGTGAACAGGGCGGCCTGGGCTCCGTCCGCCACCCGGTGGTCAAAGGCCAGGGAAAGATACACCATATCCCGCACGACCACGTCTCCGTTCTCCATCACCACCGGGCGCTTTTTGATGCTGTGGAGACCCAGGATGGCCACCTGGGGATAGTTGATCACCGGGAAGGAGAAGAGGCCCCCGATGGAACCGATATTGGTGATGGAGAAGGTGCCGCCCGAAACGTCCTCCATGGTGAGCTCGCCCCGCCGGGCCCGATCCGCCTTGTCCTGAATCTCCCGGGCCAGCTCCAGAAGGGACTTGCTCTCCGCCCGGTGGATCACCGGCACCACCAGTCCCTGATCCGTGGCCACCGCGATCCCGATGTTATAGGTCCTGTGAAGCACGATTTCGCCCTTCTCGTCATCCACCGTGGCGTTGAAGTAAGGGTGCTTGCGCAGGGCGGCCACCACCGCCTTGATCACGAAGGGGAGGAAGGTGAGTTTCACCCCCTCTGCCTCGGCGTGCTGTTTGAGACGGGCCCGCAGGCGGACGAGCTCCGTCATGTCCGCCTCGTCCACGTGGAGGGTGTGGACCGCGCGGTCCTTGGACTCCCGCAGACGCCGGGCGATCTCCCGCCGCAGCCCCCGGAAGGGAACCCGTTCGGCCTCTTCGGCTGTGATCGGTGCAGGGGCTCCGGCCGGCGCGGGTGCCGGTGCGGCCTCCTTCCGGGTTTCGGCATAGGCCAGCACGTCCGCTTTGGTGATCCGCCCCACGGGAGAAGCGGTGGGCACCTCCGCAAGATCCACCCCCAGCTCCCGGGCGGCTTTCCGGGCTGCGGGCGTGGCCAGAACCTTCCCGGGAATCCGCGGGGGCTTCAGCTCTCCCCCTTCCATCCGGGCCGGTTCGGCCGCGCGTTCCGCCTCACGGGCCACCGCCTCGTGCATATGGGCGGGTGGGGCTTCTTCCGGCGGTGCTTCTGAAACCTCTTCTGCTTCGGGGGCTTCCTCACCCAGAAGGGCGGCAAAGTCAATGGAGGCCGGATCCTCGCCCGGCTCGGCGATCACGGCGATGGGTTTGTGCACGGGCACCACATCCCCTTCCTTCGCCAGAAGACGGGCCACCACCCCCTCATAGGGAGAAGGAATCTCCACCGTGACCTTTTCGGTCATCACCTCCACAATGGGCTCGTTCTTGGCGACCGTCTCTCCCTCTTTCTTGATCCAGCGGGTGATTTCTCCTTCCACCACGCTTTCGGCAACCTCGGGCATCCGAAGCACCTTGGCCATGATCCCCTCCTCAGAGCAGGTTGAGGGCCTTCTTCACGCCCCGGACGATCCGGACGGGGTTGGGCATATAGGCATCCTCCAGAATATAGGGAAAGGGCATGTCCCAGCCCGTCACCCGCACGATGGGGCCATCCAGATATTCAATGGCCCGCTCCGCCACAAAGGCGGCCACTTCAGCGGCAAATCCGAGGGTCCGGGGCGCCTCGTGGACCGTCACCAGATGTCCGGTTTTCGCCACGGAGTTCAGGATGGCCTCGCCGTCAAAGGGCATCAGACTCCGAAGATCAATCACCTCCACGGAGATCCCCTCTTTCTCCAGGGTTTTCGCCGCTTCCAGGCTGTCCAGCACCATCATGCCATAGGCGATCAGGGTCACGTCCGAACCTTCCCGGACCACCTTCGCCTTCCCGATGGGCTCCTCGTAATAGCCTTCCGGCACCTCTCCCTTGCTCATGAAATACATCCGCTTGTGCTCCAGGAAGACCACGGGGTTGTCGTCGGCGATGGCGGCAAGGAGCAGCCCCTTGGCGTCGTAAGGGTTGGAGGGGATCACCACCTTGAGGCCGGCGGTGTGCACAAACAGGGTCTCGGGGCTCTGGGAGTGATACAGCCCTCCCTTCACCCGGCCGCCGTAAGGGGAGCGCACCACGAGCGGGACGGCAAACCGTCCGCCCGAGCGAAACCGGAGTTTGGCCGCTTCGGAGTAAAGGGCATCAAAACCCGGCCAGATATAGTCAATGAACTGGATTTCGGCCACGGGGCGCATGCCCGCCGCGGCCAGTCCCACGCCCATGCCGAGGATGCCGAGCTCGTCCAGGGGGGTGTCAAACACCCGCATTTCCCCATATTTTTCCTGAAGGCCTTCGGTGATCGTGAACACACCGCCCCGCTTCCCGACATCCTCACCAAAAATCATCACACGGTCGTCTCTTTCAAGGGCGATATCCAGGGCATTCCGGAGGGCCTGGGCCAGGGTCATGGTCGGCATCTCAGTGACCTCCTTTGAGGGGGTTGTGGAGAGGACGCTCTTTGAGTTCTTCGGCAAGCAGGTGCTTTTCTTCAAGGAGGTGCCAGGGGGTTTCTCCGGCATACACGTCGTGGAAGAGCTCCTCCCAGTCGGGCAGACCGGCCTCTTCTGCCCGGTTGAGGGCTTCCTCAATCTGGGCTTTCACCCGCTCCCGCAGGGCCTCTTCCCGATCCTGGTCCCACAGTCCCATATCCTCCAGGAAGGTGCGCATCCGTTTCAGCGTGTCGTGCTCCCACCAGTATTTCACCTCTTCTTCTGTGCGATACCGCTTGTCGTCGTCCGCCGAGGAGTGGGGATCCAGCCGATAGGTGAGGGCTTCAATGAGAGACGGGCCTTCGCCGGAACGGGCCTTTTCAGCGAGTTTCTTCGTGGCGTAATACATCACGATGGGATCGTTGCCGTCCAGGAGGAAGCCATCAAAGCCATAGGCCATGGCCTTGATGGCGATGGTTTTTGAGGCGGTCTGACGGCTCCGGGGCACAGAGATGGCATACTGGTTGTTCACCACCGTGACCACCACCGGAAGGTTATACACCCCCGCAAAGTTCATCAGGGAGTGGAAATGTCCTTCCGAGGTGGCCCCATCCCCGCCATAGGCGATGCACATGCCCTTCCCGCGATATTGCAGGGCCCGGGCGATCCCGATGGCCACGGCGAACTGGGATCCCACGCCGCTTCCGTGGGCGAAGAGCTTGTGGTCCGGGTGCCCCAGATGGCCCGGCATCTGCCGGCCCTTCAGGGGGTCCAGCCGGGTGCCCATATACTGGGCGAAGATTTCTTCCACCTTGATCCCCCGGACATGGAGGGAGGCCGGCAACCGGTAGAAGGGCGCCACCCAGTCCTCTTCGGTGAGGGTGTGGAGCTGGGGGACAAAGGTGCCCTCGTGACCGGTTGTGGAAATGTGGAAGAAGGCCTTGCCCTGCCGGACCAGCACCCAGGCCATCCGGTCAATCTCCCGGGTGAGGACCATATCCTCATAGATCCGGACGGCCATGGCCGCATCCAGCCCCACATCCTCAAGGGAGAAGTCGGCCACGGGATGGCCGTCCTCGTCTATGAACCGCAGGGGTTCATCCGTGAAGGGCGTGAGGTCCAGGGCTTTTTTCAGGACCTCTTTGCCCACAGCGACTTTCCTGGAACGGGTTTTCCTGGGACTCATCCCCACCTCCCTGGTTTCAGATGTCCAGTTCCTGCACTTCTTTCGCGTGTTGCTCAATGAAGGCCCGGCGGGGTTCCACCTTCTCTCCCATCAGGATGGAGAACAGGCGGTCCGCCTCGGCCGCGTCCTCCACCGTGACCCGCCGGAGCACCCGGGTCTCGGGGTTCATGGTGGTCTCCCACAGCTGCTCGGGATTCATCTCCCCGAGACCCTTGTAACGCTGGATGTGCACCCCCTTTTCCCCCCCGAGTTCCTGAAGAATCTGATCCCGCTCTTCGTCGGAATAGGCATAGAACACCTTTTTGCCTTTCTGGATGCGATAGAGGGGCGGCTGGGCGATATACACCAGCCCCTGCTCCACCAGCGGACGGAGAAAGCGATAGAAGAGGGTGAGAAGCAGCGTCCGGATGTGGGCCCCGTCCACGTCGGCGTCGGTCATGATGATGATCTTGCCATACCGGCTTTT